>JASFJF010000302.1:0-5434 GCA_050122255.1 Desulfobacterales bacterium | reverse complement strand
GGCAGATTGCCTGTGTGGCCGTTGCCGATACCACCCGGGCACTGGGTGACTTGGCGGCCTACCATCGTTCTCGAACCAACGTGCCGCTGACGGCGATCACCGGCTCCAACGGCAAAACCACAACCCGTCAGATGACCGCACAGGTGGTGGCCCAAAAATACAACACTTTGGCGACTATTGGCAATTATAACAATCAGATTGGCGTTCCCCTGACCCTGCTCCGGCTAACCGGTAAATATGAACAGGCCGTGGTTGAACTGGGCACCAACAGGCCTGGTGAAATTGCGCGCCTGACCCAGATTTGTGCCCCGGATATCGGCGTCGTCACAAATGTTGGCCCGGCGCACCTTGAAGGCCTTGGATCTTTAGATGGCGTCATGCGCGAAAAAGAACAGCTGATCGAATATCTTAAAGCCGGGGGCAAAGCCGTACTGAACGCCGATGACCATAGAGTCTATCAGATGGCAAGCCGCACGCAGCGGGAAAAGCTCCTTTTTGGTTTGTCGAAAGAGGCCGAAGTTCGGGCCACGGCGGTAACTGAACGAACAGGCGGTACTTCATTTAGGCTGCATTTGCCCCAAGAGCGCCTGCTGGTTGCCCTGCGTGTCCCGGGGCACTTTATGGTTCTAAATGCATTGGCTGCTGCCGCTGTCGGATACTTACTGAAGTTGTCGGCCGAAGATATAAAGGCTGGACTGGAGAGCTTTGAACCGGTCTGGGGCCGTATGGATATTTTTCAAACGGCCAATGGGATTCACATTATTGATGATACCTACAACGCCAATCCCGAATCGATGAAAGCCGCCATTAC
This sequence comes from Desulfobacterales bacterium, assembly GCA_050122255.1. Classification (GTDB taxonomy): domain Bacteria; phylum Desulfobacterota; class Desulfobacteria; order Desulfobacterales; family JAHEIW01; genus JAHEIW01. The sequence continues at coordinate 4,623 of JASFJF010000302.1, read as the reverse complement.
GACCCTGAGGACTTTACGGCGGAACAACCGCAGCCTGTTTGTTGCCGGCGACATGCTCGAACTGGGAGACCAGTCGGAAGCGTTGCACAAGCAAGTGGGCGCATGGGCGGCGGCCGCCAATATCGATAAACTACTGGTAACCGGCGATTTTGCAAACGCCATGGCGAGCGGCGCAATGAGTGCCAAAATGAAGCTGGCAGACATATTTACGGGAACCCGGGATGAAATCATCGACACACTCAAGCAATCACTAAAGGCCGGGGATTGGGTGTTGATCAAAGGATCCAGAGGCGCCCGAATGGAAACCATTGTCAAGGGGCTCAAAAGCTGGGCCGGTATGAAAGAGGACTGAAGGACAGGGGCTAAGGACAGAACTTAAAGGATCGAGAAAATATGTTTTTGATAGCTATCCTAAGACTTCATTTTTTTCTCTGTGTCCCCTGTGTCTACGGTGATTACAACAAAACGGAAGGCTGCTGCCGCCTGCCCGCCATCGCTGTTGACTGTCCCGCTCTCACGCACACGCAGATTGCGGCGGACGGGCGAGGCGGGCGGGTGGCATTCTACGATATATTGAATAAGGACAAAGGTGATTATTAATTGTTATACCACCTGCTATATCCGCTTCACACGACGCTGTCGGTCTTTAACGTATTTCGTTACATTACGTTTCGAACCATTTATGCCAGTCTGACAGCCTTTTTAATCTGTTTTCTGCTGGGACCGTGGATTATTCGCAAACTCAGCGGCATGCAGGTGAAACAATACATCCGTGACGACGGACCCGAGAGCCATCTTTCCAAGGCCGGCACCCCCACCATGGGGGGCCTGTTGATTGTGTCTTCCGCGGTGGTATCAACGCTTTTGTGGAGCGACCTGACGAACTACTTTGTCTGGATTATGATGTTTGTCATCATCGGTTATGGCCTGGTGGGCTTTGTAGACGACTATTTGATGCAGGTAAAAAAACGCAGCAAGGGCCTTTCGGTTCGCAAAAAATTCGGGCTGCAAATCGTTCTGGCGATCATCACCGGTTCGTTGGTTTACGCCAGCCCTGATTTTTCCACCGAGGTGACCATACCGTTTTTAAAGAAGCTCTCACCGGACCTTGGCTGGGGATACATTTTTTTCGCGGCCCTGGTAATTGTCGCCGCATCCAACGCTGTTAACCTGACCGACGGCCTGGATGGTCTGGCCATCGGACCGGTGATCATTGCGGCTGCCACCTATATGATCTTTGCCTACGTTGCCGGTCATATCAAAATTTCAGAATACCTACAGATCAATTACGTGGCCGGCAGCGGGGAAGTGGCCATATTCTGCGGAACCCTGGCAGGTGCCGGCATGGGCTTTTTATGGTTCAATGCTTACCCGGCACAGATTTTTATGGGCGATGTCGGCTCACTGTCACTGGGCGCTGCCCTGGGCACCATTGCCGTGATCACCAAGCAGGAAATTCTGCTGGTGCTGGTCGGCGGCCTGTTTGTGATCGAGGCATTGTCAGTCATTTTTCAGGTGGGTTTTTTCAAGATGACCAGCGGACGCCGGATCTTTAAAATGGCCCCGCTCCACCATCACTTTGAGCTCAAGGGTTGGCCGGAGCCAAAGGTCATCGTCCGTTTCTGGATAATTGCCATTGCGCTGGCACTGCTGGCAATGAGTACGCTCAAGCTGAGATAAAAAGGTTTTATTCGTTTAATTAGTTGTATGGGTTTAATTGGTTGTTGCCAATCTGAAAGCCTAAACTAATTAAACAAATAAAACCAATTGAACCGATGGAAACATGCAATTGAAAGATAAAAATGTAATCGTTGTTGGTCTTGGCCGCACCGGGCTTGCGGCCGCCCGCTTCCTGCATCAACAGGGCGCGCGAATTATGGCAACCGACACCGCCGATGAGTCTGCACTGGGGGACGCAGCTGTGCAGCTGCGGAATATCGGTGTTGATGTCGAGCTGGGCGCCCATCGCAGCCAAGTTTTTCAGGAATCGGATTTGATTGTCGTCAGCCCGGGTGTCTCTCACACCATCGCACCCATCGCCCAGGCCAGGGCCAGGGGCGTAGAAGTTGTCGGAGAGGTGGAATTGGCTGCAAGATTCATCCGGGCGCCCATTATTGCGGTGACCGGTACCAACGGCAAAACCACAACCACCGAGCTTCTGGGTCAAATGTTACAAAATTCCGGCATGACCACCTTTGTGGGCGGCAATATCGGCAATCCGTTGATCGAATATGTCTGCAGCGGTCAAAAAGAAGAACTTGTTGTGGCCGAAATCAGCAGTTTTCAGCTCGACACCATTGATCGGTTCCGCCCGAAAGTCAGCATTCTGCTGAATATCACGGCAGATCATCTGGATCGCTACCCGGATTTTGAAGCCTATGCGGATTCCAAGATTCGAATTTTTAAAAATCAGCTAGCCGATGATGTTGCCGTTCTCAACGGGTCAGACGCGCTTATTCGATCCAAAACAGCACATATCAAGAGTCGGCGCCTGTTTTTTCCAGTGCTGCAAGCCGATGAGCAGGGCGCCGTCTTGAATGGAAAACGGATCATCCTGAACGTGGATCAATTGAAACCGATCCAAGCAAAAATCCGAAATCAAGATTTTTTGGATATCACCCAAAGCGCCCTTCTGGGGCGCCATAATCATGAAAATATATGTGCGGCCAGTCTGGCCGCCCTGGCAGCCGGTGGAACAGTAAACGGGATTCAGCAAACTCTCGCTCAATTCAAAGGCCTGCCGCACCGGCTCGAAAAAGTGGCCACCATCGACAACATCCACTTTTACAATGATTCCAAAGCCACCAATGTGGATGGTGTCATCAGAGCGCTGGACTGTTTTGCAAAACCGGTTGTGCTGTTGATGGGGGGACGTGACAAGGGCGGCAACTTTAAAGTGCTGGCGGATTCGATCGGCAAGCATGTCAAAGAACTGATTGTTATGGGTGAAGCCGCAGGGCCTATCAAACATGCGCTTGGCCGTCTGGCACCCACCAAAATGGCGGATTCAATGGATGCTGCGGTGGCAACCGCATTTGCCGACGCAAACCCGAATGAGGTCGTCCTTTTATCACCCGGGTGTGCAAGCTTTGACTGGTACGGCAGTTATGCCGAAAGGGGCAATGATTTCCGTCGAGCAGTTCATAAAATAAAAGAAAAGGAATAAGGCCTCGAGCGGTGTATTGGATTCTATAGCCTGAAACCATAAACCGGCAACGGGCCAACCGGCTAAACCTGTAAACAATGGCAAAAAAACGACACCATACCCAGACCGCATATTACGATATCCAGCTATTGTTTCCCGTCCTTTTCCTGGTGGGTGTCGGGATCGTGATGGTGTACAGCGCCAGTTCGGCACTGGCGCTTAAAAAATTTGGCAGCGATTTCTTTTTTCTAAAAAAACAGGCGCTGTTCGCCGTGGCGGGCGCGGTCGTGCTCGTGGCCGGCAGGCATTTTCCGTATCGTTATTATCGGGTGCTGGCCTACCCGTTGATCGGGATTTCCCTTGGACTTCTGGCGCTGATTCATTTCGGCGATTTAGGGCTGACAGCCGGTGGGGCCACTCGATGGATGCAGCTGGGCAGTTTTTCGTTTCAACCGTCTGAGTTTGCCCGTATCGCGCTGGTCATTTACCTGGCATACTCGATGGAAAAAAAGGCCGACCTGATCAAACAATTTTCAATTGGCTTTTTGCCGCACGTTCTGGTGCTGGGTGCTTTTGTGGCCCTGATTTTCATTCAGCCCGATTTCGGCACTGTTTTTATCTTCGGTGCGCTAACGTGGATCATGCTGTTTATCGGCGGCGTTCGATTCTCGCAGCTTTTTGCAACAATGCTCGTCATATTGCCGGTGGCCTATTTGTTTTTGATCAATGCCGAATACCGCGCCAAGCGAATTTTAGGCTTCCTCAATCCATGGGAACACTCCAGCGATGAAGGCTATCAAATCGTGCACTCCTTGATGGCATTTGGGACCGGCGGACTCTGGGGTACCGGTATCGGGAAAGGGTACCAAAAATTGTTTTACCTGCCCGAGCCACATACGGACTTTATTTTCTCGGTCATCGGCGAGGAGCTCGGGCTGCTGGGCGTTGTCCTCATCATCGGGCTTTATGCCTGGATTATTATCCGCGGTATCGCCATTGCACGCAGCGCCCCGGATTTATTCGGCGCTTACCTGGCAGTGGGTCTGACGATCGCAATGGGGCTTCAAATCGTGGTCAATATGGGTGTAGCCCTCGGGCTGCTGCCCACCAAAGGCCTTACCCTGCCCCTGTTGAGCTACGGCGGCACGTCGCTCCTGCTCAATATGGCTTCCATCGGCATATTGATGAATATCAGCGCAGCTAAAAGGCATTAACTGGAATTAAGGGAATTAAGCGTGTCCGTAATGTGTAAATACCTTATGGCTGTAATGACCGGTTCACGGTTCAAAGCTCAAAGCTCAAGGCAAAAAGGGACTCCAACTTTAACGCTTTCTGATTTTAGCTTTGAGCTGTGTGCTGTGGCACCCGAAGGCGCGCAAATCTCTTCCGGCTCGGGTGGCTCATCAAGCGTTAGCGAATCGCGCCCAATACGTATTGTGATCGCCGGCGGCGGCACCGGAGGCCATTTGTTCCCGGGG
>JASFJF010000301.1:0-5490 GCA_050122255.1 Desulfobacterales bacterium | reverse complement strand
TCTTGCAATTGGCCGGCATCATCTATGTAGCGTACGTTTAAATCGCCGGTCCCGCGGATTTCATCGATCGAGTGAATGCGTGACTTGACAAAGCGGATGCCGGCATCTATAGCGCGATTATAATATTTCTCGTAGTCTTTGCCAAAGGTTCGGATATCCATATTGAACACGACACAGTCCAGCTCCTCTTCCGAATGCTCTTTGGCAATCATAGAATCCTTGATGGCATACATGCAGCAAACCGACGAGCAGTAAGTGTTGCCGCACTGGTTGTCGTCTCTGGAACCGACACACTGCAGCCAGGCAATCTTTTTAGGTTCCTTGCCGTCAGAGGGACGCTGTAGATGTCCCATGGTGGGCCCTGAGGCCGACAGGATGCGTTCAAACTCCAAGCTGGTCAGTACATTGGGGCTGGTTTTGTAGTGATAAACGTTTTCCAGGTGTTCAGGGTCATAGGGCTCACAGCCAGCCGTCAGGATGAGGGATCCGACTTCGATTTCCTTTATTTCGGCCTGCTGGCTGTGATCAACGGCATTGGCCAGACAGGCCTCCACGCACTGATAGCATTCGCAGCAATATCCGCAATTCAGGCAGCGGGCGGCCTCAGACCGGCCTTCTTCTTCGCCATAGCCCAGCTCGACTTCATTAAAATTGCCCTGGCGCTTGCTGACTGGCAGCTCGGGCATCTTGGCCCGTTCAATATGGGGCTCATCTTCCGGAATCGGTCGATAGACCGGATTTTCATTGACAACCGGCTCGCGGCCTTCAGCCATATCGCTGCCTTCGATATACCGCAAAATCGATTCGGCCGCCTCTTTGCCAGCGCCAATGGCACCGATGGCCACCCAGGGCCCGGTTTGCAAGTCGCCGCCGGCAAACACGCCGTCGCACTCGGTGGCATAGGTGACCGCGTTGACTTCAGTCGTCCCCCAGCGGGTATACGTCAGCCCGGTAATGTCTTCAAGGGCCGACAGGTCCGGTCGTTGCCCGATGGCCGGAATCAGCTGGTCAATTTCGATCTCGTATTCGCTTCCGGGAATCGGAATGGGCCGCTTGCGCCCTGAAGAGTCGGGTTCGCTGAGCTTCATGCGAATACAGCGTAGACCCACCACCCGACCGTCCCGAGCTAAAACTTCCTGCGGTGCGGACAGATAGGTAATCTGAACGCCTTCATCTTCGGCAGCCTGGATCTCCTCTTCCCAGGCCGGCATTTCATGGCGGGTGCGCCGGTAAACAATATTGACCTTTTGGGCGCCCAGCCGCACGGCCGAGCGGGCGACATCAATGGCTACATTGCCGCCGCCGATGATGGCCACATTTTTGCCGACATCGGTCTTGCCTGTCAGATTCACCTCGCGGAGAAATTCGACACCCTGGCGTACACCATTGGACTTTTCCCCGGGGACACCCAATTCAATGCCCTGATGGGCTCCGATGGCCAGATAAACAGCCTTATAATCGTCTTCGAGCAAGCCATCGATGGACACATCAGCGCCCAGGGCTGTATTCGTCTTGATCTCAACCCCTAAATTGGTAATAATTTCGATTTCTTGATCCAGAATTTCGCGGGGTAGGCGGTGGGCCGGGATACCGACCCTGAGCATACCACCTGCTTCGGGCATGGATTCAAAAATGGTGGATAAAATGCCTTTTTTAGCCAGATGATAAGCACACGAAAGTCCGGCGGGTCCAGAGCCAATGATGGCCACTTTTTCCTTTTTCGGGGGCTCACATTTTATTTCCACCTGCCGGGGATCAAATTTGTCGGCCGCCAGGCGCTTCAAGTCCCGGATGGCCACCGGCGATTCAACCTCGCACCGACGGCAGGCATCCTCGCAGCCATGGGGGCATATGCGGCCCAATACGCCAGGCAGCGGCAGGTCTTCCATAATGATCTCCAGGGCTTCTTTATACTTGCCCTCTTTGACCATCTGCACATAGCCCTGAACATTGAGCCCACCCGGGCAGGCCAGGCGACAGGGAGCGTTGTCGGCTTTCTGGATGGCATACGCACCGGGAATTGCCTGGGCATATTGTTTAAAAGTGGCTTTCTTGGTACACAGACCTTCGTCGTATTCGCTGGGTAGATCCACCGGACACACCGTGGTGCACTCACCACAGCTGGTACACTTGTCAAGATCAATGTAGCGAGGGTTTTGACGTACCCGGGCCTTGAAATTACCGGGTTCACCTTCAAGATCTAAGAGTTCACTATTTGTTAAAAGCTCGATGTTCAAATGCCGGCCGACCTCGACCAGTTTGGGTGAAATAATTCACATCGCACAGTCGTTGGTGGGAAAGGTCTTGTCGAGCTGAGACATCAGTCCGCCGATGGCAGATGATTTTTCAACCAGATGAACCAGGTAGCCGGAATTGGCCAGATCCAGAGAGGCCTGCATCCCGGCAATTCCGCCACCCACTACCATTACAGATCCGTTGACTTTATCCGTCATGCCGTCTCACTCCTTACGCAGAATTTGATTTAGATTTGTGATTTGAAAAAGATGATTCGTCTTCACAATCGCATTTTTTAAAAGAACCAAAATTCGACACCAACATGCCGTGTTGTCGCGGGGGAGAAAGTGCTATTTTAAAACCATTATAATTCAACAGGTTATGCTCTGCTCGCGATATTCGATTCAAAAATAATGGTTGCACGCTTGGCCCCGGTGCTTGGCAAGGTCAGCGTTCACGCCAAAATAGCGCGAAGACGCGAATCTACTTGTTTTTTTTTAATTTGTCAACCGATATTTGTGTGGCTTGCTCCCTCTCGAATACAGCATATAAAGGTATCCGGGCCAAGCTGCGCTGTAAAAATGCCCTTGAAACAGATAGTTGTGCATGATAGGTTTTGGCCCACACGCAGACAGGCCACCGGCATCACTGCCAGACATTGCAACCTGTTTATATGTTTATTTTTTTCTGTTTTAATGCAAGTTACGGAACTTATTTAAATGTCACCTAAAGAGCCTTCAATTATTAACATCGGTTTGGTCGGCGGCGGTGAGTTTTGCAAGGAGATCCTTGAAAAAACGACTGCGGTTTACGAACAGGAGGAAATGGTAGCCCCCATTCTGGCGGTAGCCGACCCGGACCCTGAAAGTCCGGGACGAAAACTGGCCAGTCAATTGGGCCTGTTGACCTTTGACGACTACCGGCAGCTTTATGATCGACGCTACAGCATCCATCTGATCATCATTCTGACCCCGGATCCTGAAGTTTTTGATAATATCCTGCTGACGCGACCCTCCCGGATCCGAATCCTGGCCTACCAGGTGTTTCGCATCTTTTGGAAAGCCATCGGCCAGGAAGAGCAAAAGTTGCGGGAACGCACCTCGGAAATGGAGACCGTTCTTAACGGTATCGAAGATTTTATTCTGGTAATTTCACCGCAGATGGAAATCGTGGAGGCCAACTCTTCATTTTTAAACAAAATGGGCTATACTGCGGAACAGGTCATTGGAAAAAAATGCCACCAGGTATGGTACAAATTAGACTACCCCTGCAATGATGACAAGAAACATTGCCCGTTGCAGGAGGTGGTGCGCAACAAAGGCCATGTTGATCGCATTCGCAGACGCATTTTACCCGACGGTCAAGTCCGATATTATGAAGTCAGCGTCTATCCCATCTGGGAAAAAGACGGCAAGATCTCCAAATTCATCCATATCAGCCGCGACATCACGCAACAGAAAAGAGAAGAGGAGGAGATCACCCGCCGCCTGGAGCAAATGGTTGATGAGCGCACCCGGCAGCTGAAGGAGACCCACAAAAAATTGATCCACCAGGACAAAATGGCCTCTCTGGGCAAACTGTCCGCCTCGGTGGTTCATGAAATTAACAACCCCATTGCCGGGATTCTCAATTTGATCATGTTGATGAAACGAATTGTCGAGGAAGATATCATCGGTACGGGACAAATTGATCAGTTCAACAAGTACCTGACCTTGATGGAAACTGAAACGCGTCGCACCAGCCGAATTGTTTCCAATCTCCTGGCCTTCTCGCGCCAGTCCAAAATGGAGCTTAAAAGCGTTAATCTCAATCGGCTGATCGAGCAGACCCTGTTTTTAAACGCGAACCTGCTTAAGATCAACGGCGTAAAAGTCGAAACCCATCTGGACCCGGATCTGCCGGACATGATCGGCTCCGAGGATCAACTCCAGCAGGTTTTCATGAACCTTGTCTCAAATGCGGCCGAGGCCATAGAAGCCAAAGGCGGCGGCAGCCTGCATATCGCCACCCTGCATTCGTTGCGCGACGGCAAATTAGTGGTCGATTTTAAGGATACCGGTATCGGTGCAACCGAAAAAAATTTGTCGAAGCTGTTTGAGCCTTTTTTTACCACCAAAAAAAAGGGCAAGGGGGTGGGATTGGGCCTGTCGGTGGCCTACGGAATTATCCAGGAACACGGCGGCTCCATTTACGTGGAATCGCATGCCGGTGAAGGCACCAACTTTAACATCAAATTGCCATTAAAGCCGGCCGAGGAGAAACTTGAAGCGCAGGGAGGTCTCAGTGAGTAGCATAAAGATCCTGATTGTCGATGATGAATTAATTATGCGCGAATCTTTGGCGGGCTGGCTGGAACGCGACGGCCATGACGTCCAGGCCGCTGCCAGCGGCGAAGAGGCCCTTGAGAAAATAAGGGAGGTGCATTTTGACATTTTACTGGTGGATATCAAAATGGAAGGCATCAGCGGCCTGGATGTGTTGCGTAAGGTCAAAGAATCCGATCCGGATGCCGAAGTGGTCATGATCACTGCCTATGGCTCTATTCCATCGGCGATTGAAGCCATGAAAGACGGGGCATTTGACTACATGCTCAAACCATTTGATCCCAACGAGTTGGGCGTTTTAATCGAAAAGATCATCCAGCACCAGGAGCAGGCACGAGAGAACATCTACCTCAAGGAGCAATATAAGGAGCGCACCCGCTTTGAAAGTATGATCGGTCAGTCCAAATCGATGCAAGAAATATTCGATCTGATTTGTGACGTGGCGCCCATGGATTCAACCGTCCTGATTACAGGCCAAACCGGCACGGGCAAAGGGCTGGCAGCCAAAGCGATTCATACCAACAGCTCCCGCCGCAACGGTCCGTTTGTGACCGTAAATTGCGGTGCCATTCCGGAGCATTTGATGGAAAGTGAACTGTTCGGGCATCAAAAAGGTGCCTTCACCGATGCTAAGGAGACCAAAAAAGGCCGACTTGAATTGGCCCACGGCGGCACCCTGTTTTTGGACGAAATCGGCGAAATCAGCATGCGGATGCAAATCGACCTGCTGCGGGTCTTAGAGGATCGTGTTTTTTATCGCGTGGGGGGCACCCAACCCATTGAAGCTGATTTTAGAGTCATCGCCGCCACCAACCGCGATCTGGAAGCAGCCATTAAATCCGGTGATTTCCGGGAAGATTTGTTTTACCGTTTAAATGTGATCTCCTTCGCCATGCCGTCTTTGAGCCAGCGCAAAGAAGACATTCCGCTT
>JASFJF010000300.1:0-5509 GCA_050122255.1 Desulfobacterales bacterium | reverse complement strand
TGAACGTTTTTTTGTTTAAGAAAACTCTCTATCTTTTTTCCAGCACACAAATTTTGATAAAATAGCACATTATTAGTTGACAAAACATTCTTGACTGCTATTATAAATTATTTCTAACGTTCATTGAAGTGAACAACATATTGAAAATTTTGTCGCTGAAATGTGTGATGCGGCGAGTTGACTTTTGACAAAAATGATGGAAAAGAAACTGCTGACGATATATCCGCAGAAGTGCACCGGTTGCAGAAACTGCGAACTCGTCTGTTCGGTCCATCGTTACGGGGTAAGCAATCCCTCTTTATCCAGTATCCAGGTTGTCAAATGGGAACATATCGGTGTTTACGTACCCATGAGCTGTCAGCAATGTGAAGATGCCCCCTGCCTGGAAGTCTGCCCTAAAGATGCCATCTACCGTGATGACATGCTCGAGAGCGTCGCTGTCAATCACGACCTCTGCATCGGCTGCAAAATGTGTTTGGCAGCCTGCCCGTTTGGAGCCATGCGATGGAACACAGGACAGAGCCGCGTTTTTAAATGCGATTTGTGCGGCGGTGATCCGCAATGCGTGCATTTCTGTTACACCAAGGCGGTTGATTATCAGGCGGCGAGCATTTCCAGTACCGGTCGCATGCGGCAGGCTGCCGTAAAAATCACCAAAGCAACTCGACGATAACCATATAAGTTCTGTTTTCGGTGACTCGAGTCAGCTTTGAAACTATGAGAGGTGACCATTGTGAGAATCCAGGTAGAATCTCTCGGACTGCCTTCGCTGTCTAAATTGATCGGCAAAAAGACGGAAATGGAAATGGCCGAAGGGACGCTGGCAGATCTGATAGCACTTGTTGTTGATCGAGGCGGCAACAAAGCTCGCAAAATTCTGCTAGACAACAACGGCGAGCTGGATATGACTATTCAGGTGATGCTCAATGACGCAGGCTTTGTGCCGCCAGAAAAGTTGGCCAGGCAATCTCTGAAGGACGGTGATCGGGTTAAGATTATGTTGCTCGTAGGTGGCGGCTAATTTCTCCTAATTAAAACGAAAACGTTCCATGGTTTTACTCATTTGTGCTTTGGTCATTGGAATTTGTTTCGGATTTCGAATTTTGAGATTTTTGATAATATTATAATCATATATCGGATAATATATATGTCTTACTTTAGGGTTAATGACAACTGTAACGGGTGTCTGGCGTGCTGCGAAAATTGCCCGGCTTCGGCCCTGGATGTTGTCGATCAGGACGGCCGGCGAACCCTCAAACACAATATGACCAAATGCGCACGTTGCGGTCAGTGCTGGCGGGTTTGCCCCCAGGATGCCGTCGAGTTTCAGCATCTTTTGGTCGGTGAATGGGATAATGTTGTTTCGCTTGATATGATCCATTGCCGGGTATGCGGCGAAGTGCTGTATTCGCCGGCCTTCCAGCAGAAACTAGATAGCCAACTGAATTCAACCAGTGAAGCGCTTTGCCCCAAGCACCGGCAGAATGCGGCAGCCGCCAAATTGCTTCCTTCAAAAAAAAAGGCATAATTTGATACGATCAATTAAGGCAAAGGGAGAAATAAATGATCGTCGGAGACTTAAAGCCGCTGCAGGAAATCGTCTCTGCCATTCAGCGCTATAAACAGGTACTTGTTTTAGGCTGCGGCAGCTGCGTGAGCGTCTGTCTGTCGGGTGGTGAAAAAGAGGCCGAACAACTTAGTCGCGCGCTTTCTCAAATAAAGTATTATCAGGGATCGCCGCCAAAATTCGTGGCCGGTTCAATTCTCAGGCAATGCGAGCGGGACCTGGTACATGATTATCAGGAAATACCGCCTGGCACCGAGGCGGTGCTATCACTGGCTTGCGGTGCCGGTGTTCAGACCCTTGCGGATGAATTTGAACCGCTTCCGGTGATTCCGGCTTTGAATACCACTTTTCTGGGAGCATCGGACAAGCCGGGCTCCTGGACCGAAAAATGTAAAGGCTGCGGAAACTGCATACTCATTCATACCGCTGGCATCTGTCCGGTTGCGCGTTGCGCCAAAAGTCTTTTTAATGGCCCATGCGGCGGTTCCAATGGGGGCTATTGCGAAGTCGGGCAAGGCACCCCGTGCGCCTGGACCCAGATTGTGGCGCGCCTTAAAAAAATGGATAGGCTCTATCATTATGAAGAGCTGCAGTCATTCAAAGACTGGCGACCGGGTGGAGCCTCCGGTGTGCGCAAACGCGTCCGCGCCGGGTTGGGCAAAGGCACGAATATGAGCTTTAATAAAAATAGCTAAACCAGTGCATATGAAATTGGTATCCGGTTTATTGTTTTGCCCGGTTCTGGGTTCAAAGGTTCAAGGGTTGAACTGCTTGATCAAAAATATGAACTTCTGAACACCGGAGCATGAACCATTGAACGCTGAACCTTGAACCTCTGAACCTTAAAGCATGGAAACAAACAAACTCGACATATTGTCAGTGGGCGTGGATGTCGGAAGTTCAACCAGCCATCTGGTTTTTTCCAAGCTTTTGCTGGAAAAAGACGAGCGCTCTGCTACGCGGCGCTTTAAAATTCGACAAAGACAGATCATCCATGAAGGCCGCATTATGCATACGCCTATGTTGGATGATAAAACAATTGATATTAATAAGTTGACTAAATTTTTTAAAGCTGAATATAAGCATGCCGGGATTCAGCCTCAAGATATCCAAACAGGCGCCGTCATTGTTACCGGAGAGTCTGCGCGCAAAAAAAACGCGCGTCAAATAGCAGAGGCCCTATCAAAGGATACTGGAAAATTTGTGGTCGCCACAGCCGGTCCTAATTTTGAAAGCTTAATTGCTGCCATGGGCTCTGGTGCGGCAGCACGTTCGAAAGCAGATGGCAAGACCATATTGTCCTGTGATATTGGCGGCGGAACGTCGAACATGGCGGTCATTAAGAATGGGCAAACTCTTTCAACGAGTTGTATTTCCGTCGGCGGTCGATTGCTGGGCGTCGGTTCCAATAGAAAAATTTGGCGCATCGATCCGCCGGCCCGGATGGTGATGCAGCATTTAAGACTGAATCATCAGATTGGGGATCGGATTTCTGCAGCAGATATCAAACACATCGCCGCAACATTTTCCAAGGCTCTCTTTGAGGTTATCACGGGCCCTGCAAAATCACGATTGGCGCGGCAATTGATGTTGACTGATAACCTGAAATTTCCCGACCACATTGATGAATATTCATTTTCCGGCGGGGTGGCAGAATTGATGTACGGTGGTCCAAATCATCATGATGATATCGGTAAAGTTCTGGCAGAGCAGATCAATATCTTAACGCCCCGATTAGCAGCCGACGTTGTTGAACCGGTCAATAAAATAAGAGCAACCGTCATCGGCGCCGGAGCCTATTCCTTATCCATTTCTGGTAGTTCGTGCTTCATGGACGATCAGCTGGCCTTTCCGTTCAGAAATGTGCCGGTCGTTCGGGTGGAATTCGATTCATCCAATCTAAATTTGGGGCATATGGTATCGCAGATAAATACGGCCTATCGCAGATTTGATCGCGTTGAAGGTGAGGCCGTCGTGGCCTTGTACTTTCAGGACCCGGTTCGAGCATCTTATCCCCAGCTGGAATTATTTGCCAGATCAATCGAAGCCTCTCACGCCAACTCTATAAAAAAAGGCCTACCGATTATTTTGATCTTTGGAACCGACATCGCCTGTGGGGTTGGAAATGTGATTCGGCGTGAAACGGATTTAAAAAGCAATTTACTGACCTTGGACGAGTTAATGCTCGCAGACGGTGATTGGGTTGACATCGGTGAGCCTCTGGTGGGGGGTCAGGTTTTTCCGGTTACAGTTAAATCACTCATCTTCCACTAGAACCTATTTCAAGATAGGTTCAACTACAATCGCTCAATTTCGTCTATTTCGGACAAAGTTTGCTAATTGTGATTTAGAGGCGAAGTAAGTTGCTGTTGGATGCGGCGGCTGATCTCCAGGGCAGCCTGGTGGGTTTCGCCGGTGAGGGTCTTCATCTTTTTTTCGTCAAGACTGGCTTTAAACCCCACAATCCAGATGGCTGACCGCAGTTGCCCCAATCCCATCAGCGGCGCTGCCACGGCGCGGACACCCAGAATGTATTCTTCGTCATCAACAGCGAAACCTTGTGAGCTGACTTGCTTTAACTCTTCATGGTACAAGGACGGATCTACGATCGAATTATGCGTAAAGCGGGGTAATCCTTTAGATTCAATAATTTTGCGGGCCTGTTCCTGATCCATGGATGCTAAAAAAATTTTTCCCACGGCTCCGGCCAGCATGGGTATGGTGGTGCCGACCGGAGCGGTAATCTTTAGATCCTGTCTGGACTCGACGATATCCAGTATGGTCACGTGGTCCCAGTTGAGGATGCCCAGAAACACCGAGGTCTGGGTTTTTTCCATCAGGTTTTCCATAACCGGTCGAGCCGATGTTTGGAGATCGATCTGGGTATAGGCCGAACGGCCAATTTCGAGCAAGGTGAAGCCCAGCTTGTATTTTTTGGTCAATGGGTCGCGCATGACAGCGCCCAGCTCTTCAAGGGCTGATGTCATCCCATGAACAGTGCTTTTGGCCATTTTAAGATTTTTAGCCAGTTGGCTTACCCCCTGGCCCTCTCTGGAAGAGGAAATCGCACTGAGGATAGCAAAGGCCTTTTTTACCGACGGGGCACCATATTTCTTCATAAATCGAGAATACTACTGGGATCCGGAGTTTGTCAACTGTTTTTTGTTCACCTTGGTGAACGTTTAACGGGTGGATTAAAATTTCGAGGATTTAGGACGAAATGGCTGATTGTTCGTTGTCGGTACTATAACCAAAGATAAAATAAAAAATTACAGAAAAGCCATATTTTGACTTGATCGTAAAGATGCGTTGTGGTATCAAATTACAAAGTTCAATTTGTTCACAATAATGAACTTAATTGCCGTCTGCATGGCACTGCAAAACCAAGAGTTGAGCGCAACCAACAACATAGCTCAGAAGCTATATCCACGCAAAGGAGAATAATATGGCGACTGATAATCAAGGACTTTCAACGGCCGAAAGTCTTCGCAAAACACGCACCTACGGTAAGTTCAGATGCCATAATCCCAGCTGCATGGAAAGGATTCAGCCGGAAAAGGGCTGCAAGACCGCCAAATGCCCAACCTGCGGAATGGAGTACCGGATCCACTGGGTCAACGCCAATTTGCCCCGCATTCGAGGCCCAGTCTGGGAAGTCAATAAGAAATTGGCGGAAGAAAAATTAAAGGAAAAGGGGGTATCCTGAAATGGCGTTAAACCGAAAGATCGCTTACATTGATCTGACTACCGGCGATATTCAGACCAAACCCATACCGCTGGAGGTTCGCAAAAAATTTCTGGGCGGCCGCGGTCTCGATGCCTATTTACTGTATAACCATACCCAAAAAGGGTGCAATCCGCTGGGGCCGGCCAATACGCTTTTGATCAGTGGCGGTATCCTGACCGCCACCTGCGCTTCGGCTACAGCCAGAACGCATATCA
>JASFJF010000299.1:0-5529 GCA_050122255.1 Desulfobacterales bacterium | reverse complement strand
CATGTCCAAAAAATTCATCTTCAAATATCGTTTTGCTGAAAGAAGCCATGTTGACAGCGTAAAACGGTGCATGCGAACGGTTGCTCAATTTGTGAATCACGCGTGCCAGCATTTCTTTTCCGGTGCCGGATTCACCGTTGATGACAACGCTATAATCGGTGCCGGCAACGGCTTCCACCTGATGAAAGACCAATGCCATGGCTTCATCTTCGGCGACGATACCCGCAAAAGCCTCCGGATTTTTTAGATTGGAAAATACCTTCTTGCTGCCAAACTGTGCCAGATCATGCTGAACATTTACCTTTTCAAGTGTGCGGTTGACCAGTGCAATCAGCTTATCACTGTTAAGCGGTTTGACCAGGTAGTCTGAAGCGCCCAGGCTCATGGCTTGAACAGCAGATGCAACGTCATCGATGGCACTGACAATCACACAATCGATATCGGGCGCCTCTGCTTTGATGGTCTCAAGAACCTTCATCCCCGATAACTGCGGCATCATCAGATCTACTAAAATCAATTGGAAATCATATTCACGAACCAGATCCATGACCCGTTGGCTATCGGAAACCAAAGCGGGCTCCGGCAAACCCGAGCTGACCAAGGTCGCCTTAATGCTTAGCAACAGACCTTCATCATCATCTACGACCAGGACCGGGCTTTTGTTCTGCGGTATTGATTCCATAAATACTTGAAATGATATTATTTTTAGGGTTCAACGGCCATCGTTTGTAAGGTTAAAAGATGCCAACGTCCCGGTGTGCGCCATCGTCATGCTTAGGGCATAGCATGCATCGCAGAAATGAAAACAAATACGAGGCACTTCCGATACCAATAATGTTAAATTGAAATCTGAAAACAGTCAATGCTTTTCTGTTGAAGTGGTTTATAACTTATTAATATTACCTGATTTACTGTTTATTTGCAAAATGCAACAGCCAATGGGGTGCTATCTGTTTACGATGAGCGGTTTTTAGAGAAGATGCGCGCAATGGTTTCTCGAAGGCCTTGCTGCCAGGGTTGGGCTTCGATTCCAAATTGAAGCTTTAAGCGGTTGCAATCCAGAGCGGAATACAGCGGACGCGGTGCCCGCGTGGGCCATTCTGCCGCCGAAATTGCTTCCACCCGCCGGACCTGAAGGGCGGTATACGGTGCGGCCAGTTCGATGACTTTTTTTGCCAAACCGTGCCAGGTCGTAATGCCGGCACCGCAAAAATGGTAAGTTCCGCATACCCATTTTTCAACAGTGCTAATTTTGCGGGCAATTCTCAGGACCGCTGCGGCAAGGTCTGATGCACTCGTCGGTGAGCCCGTCTGATCGGCTACAACTTTCAGCGTTTTCTTCGTGACGGCTAGTTTCAGGATGGTTTTAACAAAATTATGGCCGTAAACGCTGTACAGCCAGGATGTGCGTACGATGATATGTTGCGGCAATGCGGATCGCACCGCGGCTTCACCCTTTGCTTTGCTCTGGCCGTAGATTCCCAGAGGAGCGATTAGATCGCTTTCCCGGTATGGCCGATGGGTTTTGCCATCAAAAACATAGTCGGTGGAAATGTGAATGAGTGCATGACGATAGGCAGCACAATATCGTGCCAGATAAGCCGGCCCGTCCGCGTTTGCGGCGGACGCCCGATCCGGTTCATCTTCAGCCCGGTCTACATCGGTGTATGCGGCGGCGTTCATCACCACAGCTGGTGAAAGGCCAGCTAAAACTTGCTTGATGCGCTTTTCATCCGTGATGTCGAGATGCTGGCGATCAAACGAGTGCAGCTCAACATCAGCGCTTTTGGCCTGGTGTACCAATTCGCGGCCCAGTTGTCCGTTGGCGCCTGTGATCACGACCTTCATGGTGTCTTGAGGGGGTTGTACAGATTTTCTAAAGAAATCTCACCCAAAACTGGCAGGGCGGCGTCCTTTTCAGACACAATCGGATGCGGTATGGGCCAGTCAATCGCAAGGGCCGGATCCGACCACAGAATCCCGCCTTCATCATGCGGGTCATAAAAATCCGAACATTTATAAGAAACATGGGCGCTGTCGCTGAGCACGCAAAATCCATGGGCGCATCCGGATGGGATATACATCTGCCGTTTATTATGCTCCGAGAGATGAGTGCTCACCCAGCGGCCGAAAGTCGCGGAGGTGTGGCGAATATCCACCGCCACATCAAATATTTCACCTCTGATTACGCGCACCAGTTTTGCCTGAGGACGGGTGACCTGAAAATGCAGCCCTCTTAGAGCGTTTCTGATAGAGTAAGACAAATTATCCTGCACAAAGACATCGCATAGCCCGGCTGATTCATAGCGACGACCATGGTAGGTTTCCAGGAAATATCCACGATCATCCTTAAACACTTGAGGTTCGATTATGCGCACATCCTGAATTTCAGTTGGTATCAGATGCATGGCAACTTTGCAGGTTTCAAAACCGGTCCCCACCTTAATAACGGTTGTCTCATATCAATATGTTCATTTTAGGCCATTTTCGGCGAACACGCAAGATTTGTGTGAGCGAGCGCCTGCCGGCATGTCATTTAGAAGCCCTGACCTTTATCGATGCTCTCCAGCAGCTCCAGAATGTGTTGCCGTGCTTTCATGTCCTGCAGCCATTCGGGTGGTATGGCGTTCAGGCTCGAATGGGCACCCAGCACCATCCCCACGAGCAAACCGCGGCCGGCAGAGTCACCGCCGGCCATGCTGTTTTCGATCAAAGCGGTCTTCAGGTCGGTTTCATATTTAGCAATCAGGTGGATGACGCCCGGAAAGGCCGCCGGGATTTCGCACATCTGGCCAAAATCCAGGATTGCCTGACGGCTGTTTTGCGCCACGCTGGCCAGCCCCATTTGGATCCATTCACCAACAGATTGCGAATATGGGGCTTGCTTGCGGACCCGCTCAATGGCTGCTGCCGGAGAAGCACCGGCCAGAATCTGGCAGGTGATGGTGGCAAAAAACGCCGCGCTATCAATTACAGCTTTATGATTGTGGGTGAAAGCTGTTTGCGCTCTGGCACTGGCCATCAGGGCCGGCAGGTCATTGCGGTACACATAAACCAGCGCGGCAATGCGGGATGCACCCGCAAGATCATCAGATCCGGATCCGGAACCGGAAGGCGATTTACCGGATGCAAGGTTTTCGAGCGTTCCTTTGGTTGCCCCGTCAACATATCCGTCATAGGCCGCAAACAGTTTCTGCCAGCGGCTTGAAAAATCGGACAGGTCAAATCCATTACACGCTGAAACGGATTCCAGTAAAATCAAAGATTGATCCCCGTAATGGGTGAATTCCCCGAGGTCCTTGGTCGGATGGTAAGTCGGGCGCTCGGGCTTTATAAAACGCTCAACCCGACCGAATTTTTTGTCAATCACACCGGTATTATATATCCAGTGGACACCCAGTGCTAATGAATCGGCAGCAAAAGATGCCAGAACCATCGCTTTTGGCTTATCGTGCATGGCAACCTCCTTTAATGCGGATGAATGCGAATCAGATGGGAATACAACCGGTTTGTCAGGCTGTCAGTGATATTGCCGGCCTTGAGGATTTCCGGCCGGATCAGGACATGTTGTATTTGTCGGCAAGTTTCTGTAATTCAGATACATATTGCTTATGATACATCAGACCCATTTGGCCCTCAAAATCATTTAATAAAGATTCAATGTGAGGCCGGATATCAATGCCTGAGGAATTAAATTTTTCGTCATTGGCCTTGTCGAGGATAAGTACCGAATAATAAGTTGTTAGAATCCGGATCTTGGAATCCCGGCGCAGCAGATAGCTTCTGCCGGCCAGCGTATTCAGGAAAAACCCGGAATAGGTATACAGTGCCGGCAACGATGGTTGACCGGTTACGCTGATGTCGCCGGCTTCATAGGTGGTCCAGCGGTAAAAAGTCTGCATGGCCGATTCAATGATCTCTGCCTCATTTTGCAGTACATCGCTTACGAGCTTCACCCGTTTCTTTCCTAAAATTCGAAAGAAGTGCGCCATATTGCGATATAAATTGTAAAGCGAAACGGTCTCATCGGTGATGCTGGGCAGGTTTGCAGACATTTTTTTCAATACCACCTGAAATTGCCCATAGGTGCCGCCCTTTAGATTGTAGGCCTGAACATATTCCTGTTCGTCAAGATAGTTGAAAAATGCTTTAATTTGCTGCTCAATGTCCTCAAAATCAAGGGGCTCTTCTGTTTTCACAGCGGCGGACTCAGACCCGAAGACTTCTTCGAGCTTCCCCTCCGGAATGGTTTCCCCCTTTATGGAGGCCATTTCTTCCTCAAGCCCCGTAACTTTTTCCATCAGTTCTTTGGTCCGTTTTTCCCATGCCACGCGTTCCTGTCGTTTGGCTGTTTCAATGTTTTCTTTGTGCCAGCTGCTAAACAGGTTATAACCGAAATATGCGGCGATACCGATAATGGCAACAACAAGGCCCACTTTGATGGCTTTGTCCATTATGAATTGAGTCCCCTTGTGTGCAAGAATTTCTGTATATGACGCCTGGTGCCCCCGGCAGGGATCGAACCTGCGGCACATGGATTAGGAATCCATTGCTCTATCCACTGAGCTACGGGGGCGGATGAATGTCGAAACGACAAATATGATAATCGCATAGCAAATCAACTTCAAGATTACAAGAACCTTGTCTGCATTAATGACCCGATGATTGATTTGGATAACCCGCCAAACGCCTGGATATACGCATCAGCCGTGCTGAATTTCGGATCCCGCCGTTGCCGGCAATTTGACCGTTTCCAGCGCATCGATCGGTCGTCCCTGTCCAAAGATGGTTGCTAATAACCGGGGCTCTATGATATATTGATATCTTATTCATTTAAACAGCTTGCCAAACGGATGCAGCAAATTCGCAACCTTATCATCCGCCTACAGCCATTGGAGGTTTCCTGATGCACCTTCGTAAACGTGTGTTGGTGACCGGCGGGGCCGGTTTTCTGGGCTCCTTTCTATGCGAACGCCTCTTGCAGAAAAAGTGCGATGTGGTTTGCGTTGATAATTTTTATACCGGCACCAAACGCAATATTATTCACTTGTTGGACAACCCCTATTTTGAACTGGTGCGGCATGATATCACCTTTCCGCTTTATCTGGAAGTCGATGAAATCTATAATTTTGCCTGTCCGGCATCGCCGATCCATTACCAAAACGATCCGGTCCAGACCACCAAGGTCAATGTGCACGGTTCCATCAATATGCTGGGTCTGGCCAAGCGCACGCAAGCCAAAGTTTTGCAGGCGTCTACTTCAGAGGTCTACGGCGATCCCACCGTGCACCCTCAGACAGAAGATTACTGGGGCAATGTGAATTGCGTCGGCATTCGATCGTGCTACGACGAAGGTAAGCGCTGTGCCGAAACGCTTTTTTTTGATTATTACCGCCAGCATAGGCTCGACATTCGGGTTGTCCGGATTTTTAACACTTACGGGCCCCGCATGCACCCTAATGATGGCCGGGTGGTCAGCAATTTTATTCTGCAGGCCCTGAAAAATGAAGATATTACGGTTTACGGTGA
>JASFJF010000298.1:0-5538 GCA_050122255.1 Desulfobacterales bacterium | reverse complement strand
GATGGAAACCAGCGAAGAGTGGGAGACAAGTAGAAAATATCTGACACTGGAGTACGATCAGCTCCCAAATTGAATTTACAGAAAAAAAGTTGCGCTATCGGCGAATAGGGTGCAAAATGGCACAAAAAAGGGGCAACCTCTGAAAGGTCACCCCTAATAATTACAAATAGTTACAGATAGTTATCGACTCCCTGCATCGCCACCACTTACCGACTTTTGGTGACCTGTCCATAACTGGCTGAAAATACCCTTCACGGATGGAAGTCTCCTGAAGGGTGTTTATCTTTCGGGAAATATTTTTTCAGCCACCCGGTAGTGAAGCCCGATATCCCTTCGCAAATCCAATCGATTGCCCTGCGGATCTTCACGGGGGATCACCCGAATTTTTCCATTATCAAAGGCTGCCAGGAGTTTGTTTCGAAACCGTTCCGCAACTTCCCCGCGCTGCTCATCGGATTTGACCCGGACGTTTGCGTTCATCCAGGCCACCCGGGTACCGTCGGACGTGAACTGATTGTCTTCCTCACCGCATGTCATTGCCGAAGGGATAATCTGTATGCTCTTTTTGCGAATGTAATTAAAGTCAATTTCAACCGGCTCACTTTTGGTGCAGGACCATGGATAGCCTTTTTGCCCGTCGGGACCACCGGGACCGGTTACCAGCCCTGCACAGATTGCCAGTTGATCTTGCCTGACCTCCGGTTTGACTTGATCGAGATTGCCTTCGAACATGGCTTCAATGAGGGCGCCCAGGTTTCTCAGGCGCCGTGCAACCGGTTGGGCTTCAGGCTCTCCGGGCCGAATGTTGATTTCAGAAACACGAATGTGGGTCGGTTGCTTGTTGCTGTCCAGCGAAACAAAACACCCCGGATACAGAATGCACGGTCGCAGGTATCCTCTATCCTTCATTGCGTCGACCAGGGGCTGAGCAATCAGATTACCGGCCATTTGAATCAGCTCGGGTGTTTCCATTGGATGCGGTGAGATGGCGCCCATACCGCCTGTGATCGGATTCGTTTTGCTGGCCGGTCCTTCAAATCGTTCCGGGTAGTCCATGGCAGTGGGAAGTATTTGGAATTCGCCGTTTTTATCCACCAGAATCGTAAAGCTGATTTCAACACCGGACATCAGGCTTTCGATTAATAGGGGCCAGCGCCGTTTGCCTCCGTACATTTTTTTATATTCGCGCTTATAATCCTTGATGAGGGTGTCGTAGACTTCCCTGATCTCCCAGGAATTTAAAATAATGCGGGCGCCTTTTCCGCCGGCGCTAAAAGGGTATTTTAAGACGGCACCGCCGTATTGTTGAATATAGTCCAGGCAGGTATGCAGGATGTTGGTGTAGTCCTTTGCATCCACTGCTGTCCATGATGTGGCCACCGGGATGTTGGCTTCCTGACACAGCTCTTTACATTTGATTTTGTCCCCCTCGATAAAAGCCGCGTTTTTTTTGAGGCCGACAATGCACTCTCCGAAGCCGGCCGCCTCGACCTCATCGACCAACCCATCAAACAGAAGCGCTTCAGGCATCGGAACGACATAGTCGATTGCCTCCTTTTTGAGGGCATCGATAATGGCCGATGCGTATTCATGGTAAGAATTTCCCTCTGTTGGGATGAAGAAAACCGGCCAGTTCATCGTTTCCGCAAATTTTGGCATCGAAGGCGTCCCCCGCACAACAACACCCTGGAATGCATCTTTATAAATTTCGCTGGTTGCCGTGGACACCACTAGAGCACACAACAGGGTTCGACCGTCGGTTCCGGCAAAGGCAATTTTTTTCATACGCTGTTCCTTTCAGGCGGATTATGAACATCAGATGATACCCGTGGAGCTTTCATTAACAAATTGCAGGCGGCAGGGTCAATACAGGGATTTGAATTTTGTTTGATAAAATCTTCAAAAATGATATAAAAACGATGAATTTGCAGAAGGCGAATTCATCATGTGTTTGGTGTTTCGTATTTTGCAGTGCAGAGGACGGTCTGGTTCTAATCACTAAACACTCTGGAGAGTTACATGATACCCGGTTTTGCCAAAATTGTTGAGGAGCGCATTCGCAAAGCCCAGAAAAAAGGCGAATTTGATAATCTGGAAGGCAGCGGCGAACCCCTGAACCTGTTAAATGATCAAACAGTGGCGGAGGAGTTGCGTCTGGCCTATAAAATTTTAAAGAATGCCGACTGCTTGCCCCCTGAGATCGAACTCAAAAAAGAGATCAGGCAAACCGAAGATCTCTTGAGCACAATGACCGGAGCCACCCAGAAATACCAGGCGATCAAAAAGCTTAATTATCTGATCATGAAGCTCAATACGCTGCGGAGCACCGCCATCGAATTTGAAGAACCCCAGAAGTACTCGGAGAAATTGATTGAAAAGATTGAGTCTTCCGTTTCAAACCATAGAAAGAAAACTTAATACACTTATTCGGAAAGCTCAAGTGAAGCACATATAACCACGAAGGGCACGAAGGACACGAAAAGATAAAAGCAAAATTATGTGTTATCCCTTTGTGATCTTCGTGTTCTTCGTGGTGAGAACCGTATCAGATATATTAAAGTGGAGTTTCCCAGATAACCACGAAATTTAATATTTCAGGTTCAAAAATTCAGATGTTCAAGTGTAATGGCCTCTTTTTACCGGCGACCGGCTTTTTGCCTCTGGCCTCTGCCAGCTGTCAGTCGGTCGCTGATCACAGGCTTTAAGCCGGTAGCGAGTAGCCAGTAGCCAGTGGCCGTGGCTATCAACCCATGAACCTTTGAACGCTGAACCCAGAACCTTTTGCGAAAAGGTGAAAGCCATGGGAAAATTGACTTTAGCGCTGCTTTCCGGCGGGGTATCATCGGAACGCGAAGTTTCTTTGAATAGTGGTGATCAGGTATTTGAAGCCCTGGACAAGGATAAATATCAGATCATTCGGTATGACCCCAAAACCGACCTGGCCCGTCTGGTGGAGGATGCTTCCAGCATTGATGCAGCTCTGATTATCCTGCATGGCCCATATGGTGAAGATGGAACTGTCCAGGGCCTTCTTGAGTTGCTCGGCATTCCGTATCAGGGCTCCGGGGTTCTCGGCAGTGCCATTGCCATGAATAAGCTGGCGGCAAAATATCTGTATGAAAAAGCCGGCCTGCCGGTGCCGCCCTGTATTGCGTTGCAAAAAGGGGATCCGTTGGACTCGGCAGGCTGGGAAAAACAGTTAGGCCTGCCACTGGTGGTCAAGCCCAACGAGGCGGGGTCCAGTGTCGGGATGAGCATTGTAAAATCAGCCGACGCCATTGAAGCGGCTGTGGGCAAAGCCTTTGCCCATGATTCCACCATACTGCTCGAGAGCTACATCGAGGGCATCGAACTGACCGGCGGGGTGATCGGAAACCGGGAGCTGCTTGCGCTGCCGCTGATCGAAATTATTCCCGACGATCAACACGAGTTTTTTGATTACGAGGCCAAATATACGGCCGGAGTTACCCAGGAAATTTGTCCGGCCCGCATTGATGATCAGATGACCGCAACAGCCCAGGCGTATGCCAAGACTGCTCACAGCGCTCTTTTTTGCAAAGGATACAGCCGGACTGACATGATTTTAAAGGATAACCGGATATTCGTTCTGGAAACCAACACCATCCCGGGGATGACGGCAACCAGTTTGCTGCCTCAGGCCGCCAAGGTTGCCGGATTCAGTTTCAGCCGCCTTTTAGATGAACTCATCACGCTTTGCATTGCAGAACACCAGAGCAGACGGTGAGCTTATGATTGTCAAAAATAATCGGGAGCTCAAAGCGCTCTATCATGAATTATCCGGCGGCGATGTATTTATTGGCAACCTGTCGTTGAAATATCTGAAGCACACCATGCTGATCGATATGCATGAGCGCGGTATCCGCTGCCTGCCTTCAGCGCTCGCGCAGGTCCTCAATAGTTCAAAATCCGCCCAGGCATTTGTTCTAAAAAATTGGATGCTGCCGGATACGCGTGTGATTTCCCGCCGCAGTGATTTAATCGACGCCCTGAATGCATACAACCGGCGGGGCATCGGACCGGTGGTGACCAAACAGGACGGCATGCACTGCGGCCATGGAATCCGCTACTGGGAAACTATGGAGACCCTTTACAGCTTTATGGCCCTGGATCAATCGGCCTATCCGTTCGTGCTGCAACCCTTTATGGAAAAATTTACCGACGTGCGCATCATTATCGTAGAAGATTATGTCGAAGCCTACACCCGCCACAATCCGCACAACTTCAGGGTCAACATTACGCTGGGTGGAACCGGTTGTGTTTATGCCTTGAGTGCACAGCAGAAGGAATTTTGCCGTGCGGTTATGCAGCGGGGGAAATTTCCGTATGCTCACCTTGATCTGATGGTTCTGGATAAAGATGCCTGCTACCTGTCGGAAATCGCACTAAACGGCGGCATCAAAGGGGCCCGGATCGGCAGGCCGGAATTGGATCAAAAAAAAATGGCCGTGCTCGAAAAAATGGCCGATCAAAGGGATTGATTTTGGATGTGCCACGTAAACCCGCCAAGATCGCAAAGAAAAAACCTTTTACAAAAGCATGGAACGCTTTACGTCTCAGTGCCCTTGTGCGAGAATAATTTAAATGATCCATTTAAAAGGAGGAGGAAACTTGAACGCGGAAACAAAACCTCAAGTCGGCATCGTCATGGGAAGTGACTCTGACCTGGACGTCATGAAGGCTGCAGCTAATGTCCTTCAGGAATTCGGTGTGGCTTTTGAAATAACCGTTGCTTCCGCTCACCGCAGCCCCCAACGGGCGGCCACATGGGCCCATACGGCCCGTGAACGGGGTATCAAAGTGATTATCGCCGGGGCGGGGCATGCAGCCCATCTGGCCGGCGCCATGGCAGCGCACACCATCCTTCCGACTATCGGTGTCCCCATTGATTCTTCCTGCCTCCAGGGGTTGGACGCCTTACTGGCCACCGTTCAAATGCCACCCGGTATTCCGGTGGCGACCATGGCGATCGGAAAGTCGGGCGCCAGAAATGCCGGGATTTTGGCTGTTCAGATCCTTGCTCTGACCGATGAGGGCCTGACGGCTAAATTTGAGGCTTTTAAGCAGGACATGAGCGTCAAGGTCGAAGAAAAAGCTAAAAAGCTCGAAGAATCCTTGTAGAAATTTTAGACAGGATCTACCGGATTATCAGGATTTCTTTTGGCCGTTCTGCGGAAGAAAACGGCCAAATCCTATCGCCTGCGGCGAAATTTACATGCTTTCATCATTTGAGTGGTTGATGAATAACCTTTCAGAGCCCTTAGCTATATATGTTGCACAACTGAAGATAAATTGTTCCGCTGAAAGCGGATTGAGTTTTCTCACCTCCATCAGGGAAGTGAGAAAGAAAAAAATAATCCGATATAATCCTGTAAATCCTGTCAAAAAAGCAAAACAATACGATCAACCTCTTCAATGAACCCATCAAACGTTCGAAAGATCAATTCTGAAAATCCCGAGCCTGAAGTCATAAAGGAAGCGGCGGATATTATTCGGAAGGGTGGGGTGGTGGCATTTCCC
>JASFJF010000297.1:0-5545 GCA_050122255.1 Desulfobacterales bacterium | reverse complement strand
ACTTCCACAGCAATATCCAGATTATCAGATCATCCAGCCAACCCCAACCGACCAACAGATCCGGTATAATATCATACGGATTGAGGGTATAAAGGCCGGCCAGTATTAAAAATATCAATTTCCACATGATCATACGTTATATCGTTCTTGATGATACGGATAGGCTTTTTCAGATTTAAATGTAATACCGCCTGGCTAGAATGCCATTTTTTATCCGCTCAAGAACAGGGCTGTCAGCTTGCTCCGCTTAAAGATGTGTCCTCATTTTATTGGTTTTGATGGACATAGCTGCCAACTTTCCGGCCAATATGACAGGCAACGGCCGGACACTTGACTTTCAGCCTAGAAAAGATCGGCCAATTGCTTGCGTGCAGGGTTTTATAGTTGCCCTGCCCTCTGGCGATAATCAGATCAGCGTTTTCATGGTATTCAAATACTTGATTCCACTTTCGCAGTGCAATTTTAGTTGAGTATAGAGAATCGTTATCGCCGGGTCAATGAAAAGCAAGGGCGCCGGCAGCTTTGCACACTCTGATTGAAGACTAAAAGACAATTATTTCCAACACATTATCGATATGGGTAACGCGTGCCGGCATTGAAAATAACATTCAAGAAAATCGATTGTTTTCCGATAAAAGAGTCATGGCCTGTTGACAACATCGACGCAATGCTGTCCGCAAATTTATATTTAAATATTTAAAGTTATATCAATATTTTAAATACAATTGGACCTTTAGAGAACTTCGCCTCGGGCGCATAATGTGGTACGATGACTAAGATACGGGGATAAGGCGAATATGAAAATGCGTCAGGTGATATTAGCGTTTCTGTTGGTGGCAATCGGTGCTGTTGGTTTGTTTCTCAACAGCTATATGAAAAATGACGTTGTCATCATGAAAAGCGGGACGGTCATCAGCGTCAACCGGACCTGGGACTCCGGTAATTCCATTTTCTATCAAATCGGCAGGGAAACTTTCGTCGCTAAAAAATTTGAAATCGACTATTACGGAAAACCGAATCTAAAATCCCTTCTGAAGCATGCCAAATACGAAATGTCCCGCCATTTCGTAAAAAGCAACGATGAATTTAAAACCTTTGCCAAAGTTACCAGCCACTCTTTTGGCGAAAAATCCATCTGGGTAATTTCCATCCTGGCCGCGACACTTGGCTTCGTTATGGTGCTGCTGGTGATTTATTTGATCGTTCACCATCGCCAGCCGCGCATGACGCCAGCCAAACCCATCGCTAAAATGCGCAGGCCGGACCAAACGCTGGAGATCGTACCTGATAAAGATGCCGACGATGGCATCACACGTTCCGATATCCTCAAATACTTCTTAAATGTTTTCAGGCTCCAGATCGGAGCCGGTGCCAACGCGCCTTTGAAAATAAGGTCGCTGTCTGATAATTCCACGGGGCCCAACACGGTCTACGAACTTCAAATCAAACACCGGGGCGAATGGATGCGACGCCGAATGAGCATCGGACCGCTGGGCGAGGACGCCGGCAGCAAAAGCAAATGTTTTTATGTGATTTATGACATTCATCTGGTCATCAAAATACCGGCTAAACCGATCTCTGAATTTGAATACTATATCAGAAGTATAAAAAAGGAAGGCGAGATCGTTGATAAACTTGCTCCCAAGGAATGCATCATTCCCCGCGTTTCGGTATTGTTGAATCTGATTCACAAACTGCCTGATAGCAGTCATTTATCGCCCGAAAAGCTCGAAGAAAAATATGTAATTTGGCTGCGCACCAAAACCAAATACCAAAAATATTTAAGAATAAAAAATACTTTCGTATTTTTTATGGATTTTTCTAAATACTATTTTCTGGGTCACATCGTCGACAATTTGCATGATGTCAAAGATGCGATCGCACAGGAGATTAGCGAAAACTCAGAGACCATTTTTGACAACCAAAAGTTCTGCGGTCGATACGGTAAGCCCAAAGAGTCTATTGGAATTGAAATCCGGCAGGTGTCTGACGATTGTCAGGAGGCCATTCGTCAATTTCTGACCGATTCCGGAGTGGCGTCGGATGTCACGATGTTTCTCATTCAAAGCTGGTTTCTGGCACATCTAGCAGGCAAGTCTGTTTCATGCAAAGACAGCAAACTGTCGGATAACCTGGTGCACGAATTAAATCTTCTGATAGAGCTTAATTTTGCAAAGCACATGGAGGCGGTAACGGCTTATCGAAACACGATAACCCAATACGTGCATAGGATACGGCTTGAACAAAACAAGCCACAAATGGCCGGAATCATAACCAACTTGCTGGACCTGCTCGCTTGGTTGCAAACCAAGCATATAGCCATGCGCGATCTAAAACCGGACAATTTGCTAGTAGCCGGCAATCCTTCCAAGTACCCTTTATTTCTGATGAATGCTGATGAATACGAACTGGGTATCATCGACGTAGAGACTGCCGTGGATTTTGAACCCAAGAAAGATCAAAAAATCAAACAGCCGCTGCTTGGCGGCACGCCTTTTTATGCAACGCCGTCTCATTTTTTTAGCAATGCGGTCCTGCACGAATCATTTCGCGATTTAAATAAAATTTTACACTTGCAGGACTGGTACGCGACACTGGTCATGATATTTAAAACCGTGACCGGCGAATTGATGTTTCAACATACGGCGCGATTGTTTGTCGATATTCGCAATAGAATCAAATTTGGTCAAATGGAAGGCAAGTTGGAAACCGAAATCGTCGCCGATGTCAGCGGGGCTTTCTGGCGCAGCGCGTTGCGGGAATTTCAATCCAAAATGAATCATAAAAAAGGTCTTTTAAAATCCATCTTATTCGAGGTTCCGGAGACGGCCAAGCACATGTTTCGAGATGTGATTCGCCAAGATATCGAAGCTACGGCGATGAAAATAAAGCGCTGCGTCAACAATCAAACCATTTTCGTGAGCCCCCAAAGCCCTCAACAATTGCTCGAATCCACCCCCGCTAAGATTGAACAACTGCGGATCGAGTTTGAAAACAAGCCTAAGTCCATGCGGAATCGATCCCGAGATCACTCCCAGGCAATTGTTTTTTTTAAATACCTGCGGACCCTGAAACTGCACTCGGAACAGCAAAAACAGCTGTTCTCAAGGCTACAAAGACCCACGACGAGATTGACCGTTTATACGCTGCTGGCCTTTATGTTTAACAATCTTTACAAATCCATGTTCCGCGAAGAGTGGTGGGTGAAGCCCGATGCAGGGGACAAGGCTTCCGATGCGGATGTTGATGAGGCCACTCTCGAAGCCAACGTTTAGTCATTGGTCCTGTCATTTGGCTACCCGATTCTTGTAGCATATTCTCGATATATTTAAATCGTACATATTGATACCCGAAGGTACCATTTTCGTTTGACAGTTTAATTGCCGACGTTGTATTCTTTTTTTCGTTCGTCCGCCAGACCGCTTGGCGTGGCACCGCAACAACAAAGTGAACTTGTTTTTCGATGTGCTTTCCTAAATGAAAAACCACCCGGACAAACAACACTTAAGCATCGAGCAAGGGCAATGGCTGGTTAAACTGGCCAGACAAACACTGGCCGAGCATTTTGCAAAAAAAATACCGCTAAAGGACATGCAAGCACTGGATACAGCCCTTGCCGATTCTTGCTATCAGATTGCATGTGGTACTTTTGTCACACTGACTCTCAACCATCAGCTTCGCGGATGTATCGGTAGCCTTACATCTGACGAACCCATTCGCACCGGGGTACGGCGCAATGCAATGAATGCCGCATTTCATGATCCGCGATTTGCACCGCTAAGCGCTGCCGATTTCAAAAAGGTAAAAATTGAAGTCAGCATTCTTTCAGGGCCTCAACGCCTGAATTATCGCGATTGCGACGATCTGGTAGATAAACTACGGCCCGGTGTCGATGGTGTTATCGTGCGCCAAGGCCATGCCAGTGCTACATTTTTACCACAGGTATGGGAGCAGCTTCCAGAACCACATGATTTTCTGAGCCATCTGTGTACCAAGGCCGGCCTTGCGGCCGACGCCTGGCGACAAGCTCGGCTCGAGATTTCCACCTATCAGGTTCAACACTTCTCAGAACCTACCTGAATTTTACATGAAAATAGATGAGAGTTTTTTCGATACCTCGTGTAAAATCCAGGACATTGCTGAATTTTACATTACAATAGAATTGAATGGAGTGGGCGTCGCTTGGTGCTAAAACTCATCCGAGTTCTCAGTCTGATCGGTATAGGCTTTCTTTCTCAATACCCGTAGAATATAGGCCAGTATTGTCAACAATGCGGCGGAAACAAATAAGATTTCATACAGGTGGATGGACAAGTAGCTAAACCAATTAATATTTTTCTTGAGATGCTCGCGCCAGCCGGCTTCCAAATGATCCAATGTAATTGCAAAGCGTTTTTCAACGGCAAACTCGAGCTCATTTCCCTGCCGCAGCAGCTCTAGCAAGTCCAGAATACTCTGTCGACCGTAGGTTCGACTCATATAATCCACGATGCTTTTGCTCTGTTCGTAGGCCAGGATGAGCCCTTTTTTATCGCGTGGAAACCCGTGCTTTAGATTTTCCAGGTCAAAATAGCGACCCGACAAGATTGCCGTTGGCAACAGCTCCCGTCTGGTATCCACGATGATATCGGCAAGGCCGTCGCTGGCCCACTGGCATACACCCTCGTCCAACCAGCGGGGTAACCGGTTGTCGGTGATATGATGATGAAGAATAAGGTGGCAAAGCTCATGTTGAATGGTCGACTGCAGGTTAAAGGGTTTTGTTGTCATACGAGTGTAGTCGATGACCATGACGTTCTCCGATGGCCTCGCAAATGCGACTACCAGCGGATGCCCTGCCATCTGCCGAAATCGATGATGATCACTCATCAGCACAAGGGTGGGCCGAAATGACACCGGCCATTGAAACAGGGTTTGCAGCTCCTGTTTGCTGACGGCAAACATCCGCTGGGCATAGCGGGCGATCTGCTCTAAATCACCGTCATAAAGGACCGTCAGATCCTGTGATTCACGCACAGATGGTTCCATTGCCAGTGGCCCAGTGGCACTCAGCAAAAAGAATATGATCAAAAAACTTAGGCGTCGGGTCATCGGGATCCATCACAGATTAGTATTTAACGTTTTAGGCCATTGCGCTGTATTGGATTATCCCCAAAAATGTGGTAAGAGCCAAAACGATATATCAGAAGATAGCGATCAACAACGAGT
The DNA here is from genome assembly GCA_050122255.1 of Desulfobacterales bacterium. Classification (GTDB taxonomy): domain Bacteria; phylum Desulfobacterota; class Desulfobacteria; order Desulfobacterales; family JAHEIW01; genus JAHEIW01. The sequence continues at coordinate 337 of JASFJF010000297.1, read as the reverse complement.
CTTACCCCGGCCCTAAAACAGCTTTTCAAAGGTGTCAGCACTGAAAATTGCGACCCTCTATTGTGAACACCAGGAGCGGCCATGTCGAAAATTCGAAACAGGACGATTCAAGGTCTAAAGGTGGGTGATACTTTTCGCATTTCACGTCAATTTACCGAAACCGATATGCAAAAATTTGCTGATATCACCCGAGACTATAATGCGGTCCATTTCGATTCGCGCTTTGCTGATGCCAAGAATTTCCGAGGCCCTATATGCCATGGTTTGCTGGTGGGCAGTCTGCTGACGGAAATCGGCGGGCAGATCGGCTGGCTGGCATCGGTGATGAACTATAGAT
>JASFJF010000296.1:0-5568 GCA_050122255.1 Desulfobacterales bacterium | reverse complement strand
TTTTTATGTAGGCTTGCCCGAGGTGAGCGAATTAAATATCAATAACCCCAGATCAACGGCCCTGATGGTCCAGCGCTACAGAGAGGCAAAGAAATCCAATACCACCTACCGCATCCGACAGAGGTGGATTGAATTGAAAGCGATACCCAAGTTGTTGCAGGAAACAGTGAGGGTTACCGAAGATGCCAGCTTTTATCAACACAAGGGCATCGACTTTGCGGAACTGAAAGCCGCCATAAAAAAGAACTGGCAAAAAGGCGAATATGCCCGGGGCGCCAGCACGATCACCCAACAACTGGCTAAAAACCTGTATCTTTCCACTGATAAAAGCATCATTCGCAAAATCAAGGAATTATTGATCACCCTCAGGCTTGAAAAAGATCTTTCTAAAGAACGAATTTTTGAACTTTATCTGAACGTGATCGAATGGGGACCGGGAATATTCGGGGTAGAGATGGCCGCTGAGCATTATTTTAAAAAGCCCGTTGACCGGTTAACGCTGGAGGAGATCGTCCGCCTGGTAGCCGTCATTCCACGACCCTTAAAAATAAATCCAACCGAAAATAGCGACTGGTTGAAATGGAAAGCTCGCTGGATTCTGGATGCCCTCAGGCGCTACGCCTATATTGATGAGAATCAATACCAAACTATCTACGACCGCTTTCAATAGCCTACCTTCACAATACTTGCATAATCTGCTTGGGAGCACTTGTTGCCTTTCGTGGGATTTACTTTTTACTCAAAATATGTAATGCAAAATAATGTATGCAGGCTGGTTGCCATATGATTTATTATACATTATGTAAATCGTAATGCAGCTTGCTTTCGGAGGTTAGAACCCAAAAAAAGGTAGGTTAAAATGGCAAAAAAGGATAAGGGCTCACCGTTTGACGAATTAGACATCCCCTTGCCGTCATCGGCCGATTTGAGGGGAAGACAATCGGTTCGGGCAACATTTAAGTTATCACCGCGAGCGATCGATGTGCTCAGCATTGTTGCCACGCATTTGGGGATCAAACAAAAATCACTGTTTGATCATCTGATCGAGGATGCCCAATCGTTGAGCATGATCGCCAACGAAATTGAATACGAGGCCTTTGGCATGCTGGACCGAATTCAAAAAACCTTTGTCGTCAGCCGCCGCACTCTCTCGAGCCTTGAAGAAACATCGCGCAAATTCAATACGCCGCGAGACGCACTGGTGGAATATTCCATCCAGCGATTGTTGCCGGTCATTACCAGAGAGCGTGAACGGCACCGCAGACGCACGGCTATTTTAAAGGATATCAACACACATCTGGCGCAGGGAATGAAAATCCTGCAAAAAGCCCAATCGCAACTGGGTGAAGAAGATCCTGTTTTTGCACGATTTGAAGCCGCGATGCATTCTTTGGTGAATGCCCAGCGCCACATCGAAAATTACGTGGAAAAAGGAAGTGGTATCGAGGAATTTTAAATCCTCTGTTCAATCCCGGGGGAGCCTTTAGGTTCCAGCAGGATGTAGTCTCGTATCCCAGAAATAATTTACAAAATGAGCGTCGACCATGTCATTTTCTGATTAGGATCCGGGCAATATTGTCAATTATTTTTGGGACGTCACACTAAAACCCATCTCAAAAATGCATCTAACGGGCTCAACCTACCTGGGAGCCAGCATCAGCAGACCTTCTTCCGAATTCAAATCCATTCGAAAGCGTCGCAAATAATTCAAGCCCAGCAGCCCCACGTTGGGTTGATTGGGGAGATCCATTACCAGCGCTTTAATATTGTTGACTTCATATCCTTCAAGCGCGATCGAATCCAAAACGACTTCAGGCGCGTAAAGCTCACCACTGGCCGTATAAACTTTACGGCGCGGATTGCGAACGGATATGACAATGCCGAGCGCTCTGACGGTTGAAAATGGGATGGTCACCATCGAAGCGCCCGTATCAACAACAAAATCCTGCGCAATATCCCGGTTGAGCGACGCCGTCACCGGTATTTGGCGCGTGCCAGGTGCAAACCGAATAACGATCATGGAGGCCTGGCCTTTTAATTCGGAGATCGCAGACTGCAGTCCACGGACCTCACTGCCCATGGCCGGCGGATATTCTCTGGCTACCAGTATCCTTTCCGCCGTTTCCCAATCGCCTTCTGCCAGGGCCAATTTTACACCGAATAAATAAATGTGGGGATCATTCGGTAACTGCTGGCCACCGCGGGCATAGACCTGCCAACCCTCCTGAATATTACCGCCTTCAAGCAACTCATTCAACCAGCTTTGATAAAGACCGGATTGGAGCTCCTTGAATCGTGTTTGTTCCTGATCGTCTTCAGGTGCGATGGATTCGCTTACGGTTTCCATTAAGTTAATGGCGTCTTCCTGGCCATTGCTTTCGACCGTCAAAGCGACTACATCCAGCATCAGTGAAATATCGCCTGCCTGTGCCAGAATTTCCGCATCAAAATAAGAGGCCGCCTGATCGCCGGAGCCTTCCTGAGCTGCACGCGACAGCACCAAGCGCAATTGGCTGATCACCGCGTCGGGTTTCAGGTAGTCAGGGGTCAGGTCGGGAGACAGCCTGGTTTCAAAACCAAACGCCCGGGCAAATGCCTCCAGGCGATCCATATTCGAAAATTCATCGCCTAAGGCCAGCGCCCGCACAAATTCTTCTTCACGGCTGTTGGCAAAGCTAAGGCGATAATGGTCGTCAACCCGAATATCGGTTTTTAAATTGCGCCCTTCTTCTCCGGTCCATAAAAAGGCACCGGGATCCGGATCGCCAAAAGTCCAGCCGACCACCCGACCCTTCTGGATAAATACGCCGGATTCGTTGATATCGTCTGAATCGGCACTTTTCATATAATTGCCCTGGGCAGTGACATCACCGATGTCAATCCGTTCCGGCGGGTCATCAGATCTGAGCGCCGTCCAGGTCAGCAGCGTGTCCGCCGACCAGGGATGCAGGTCCGGGCTATCAATAATTTGATCCTCCCGGATTCGCCAGAGACTGATGGGCTCCTGGTCGTTAACGATGCCGCCTTCGATGGTCGATCGAACACCGTTCTCCATCTGCAGAACCCAGCTGTAACCGCCGATTGTCTGACGGGTGGGCACCGCGATCCAGCCGCCGCCAACGACCGGTACGGTCGTTTCCGAAAGCAGATTTCCGACAACGTCTCTTATTTGCAGCAACCCGATCGGAATCACAAAGGGCTTGGCTTCGTCGGCCGGGCCGGCTTTTACAAAAGACGTCTTTTCAGGTAATGGCAAGGGTTCGCGTTCGGGTAACGGCTTCTCAACAGCGGCAGACTTGTTTTCAGATGGGGAAAGGCTGGTACGGTTTGAATGTGTGTAGAAGTAAAAAAACAGCCCCACGGCAAACAGGACAACGGCCATAGCCGGGATCCAACTTCGGCTTTTTGGGGAAACGGGTACCTCATGCAGGGATGCGCCGCAATTGTAACAGATATCAGACTCAACAGGATTTTTAATGCTGCATTGGGGGCAGTCGATGATATTATCGTTGCCGGCTGTTTCGGTATTCATGATCAGATTTGCAAAAAAAATCTTTCGCGTTTATCTGGGAAACTCCAGTTGGATACGTCTGATATTATCTCACCACCAAGAACACGAAGATCACAAAGGGGAAACACATAAATTTACTTTTATCTTTTCGTGTCCTTCGTGCCCTGGTGGTTTTATAGACATCATTTGAGCTTTCTGCATAACCGTGAGATCTTTCTCACTGGCAAAATGAAGCTGCTCGTCACAAACTATACCATAAATCTTCGGGGGCCAAAATACATAATCTGCCAGCACAATTCGCCTCACCCAGCGCCCTACCAAAACCTCCTTAAGAAGAGATCATTATTTGAGTAGCGACCCCTTTATTCCGTTGCATTGCGCTTTTCAACATACAGGGTCAGTCCCTCCATTTTAATAATCTGGACCTGCTGCCCGGCCTCAATGGGAGGCCCGTCATCCAATTTTTCGGCCCGCCAGAGTTCACCGCGGACCTGCACGTAGCCAACGGGCGCCAATCGATCCCTGGCAACACCATACTCGCCGATCATTGACCGCGATCGGCCGGGACGTTCCCAATCATAGGCGCGCCAGACAATCGGAAACAGAATGACGTCTTTGATAATCCAGAAACCAATGATGCTCCCAAAAAGCCATGCGGGTAAAACGACCCAGTGCTGGATAATCATCAAAATCAGAATGACAGCGACCAAGCCCGGAATATTCAACAAAATATATCGCAGATAAATCGGCCGTGGTATTTTACGTAAATTCAGATCCATCTTTGAAAGCGTAAATTTTTGACAGGATCTACAGGATAAATCCGGAAGAACCCGTTTGCCGACTAAGATTTTCAGTATTTAAAGCCATATATGACTAGCGCCGCTGAAGAAAACGCCTGGCCTGCGAAAGGTTCTCTGCGGCAGCCACCATCAGATGGTCGTCGATGCGCTGCCCGTCCAGATACTCATTGAGATGAAAATCACTGCCGTCCATTTTGCATATTTTCCCACCGGCAGCTTCGACAATGACCCGTGCCGCCGCAAGGCCTTGAAAGGAATCATTGGTAATGACGGCTGCATCGGCACGGCCCATGGCGACATAACACATATGCGCAGAGGCGCACCCCAGCGACCGAATCTTACCTGGAAATGTGGTCTTGTAGTTTTGGTGAAAACGGGAATAGGTCAATAATAGGCTTTCGTCGTTGATATGGCCTGAATCGTTTACCCGGATTTTTTCATTGCCCCAAAATGCATCCTTACCGGGCCGCGCGTGAAACAGATCGCCGGTTGCCGGCATGTAAAACAATCCCAATGTCGGCCAAAAATTATCCAGCAAAGCGATGGACATGCCCCAGATGGGAATTCCCCCCTGGTAATTGGCCACCCCCTCCAGCGGATCAAATATCCAAAGATAGCGTTTTTGCCCGTGGGAATAATTTTCATTGAGCTCACCAAAGCGAAAAATCTGGTGTTCCGGAAAATTCTGTTTTAGACGCTTTTGAAACACGCTGTTTAGCTGATTTTCAGCCTCGGTCACAACGCGTTCATCAAATCGGACCTGTGGCTTGCCTTTGCCGTAATAGGCCATTGCCTTTTCACCTGCCTGATGAATAGCATCCATTGCAAATTCGCTTAGCTGATCGATCCCAGGGGCCATACAATACCTCCTTTAATCTATAAACTATGGTCTGTAGTGCTTTGTGTTAGCTGTTTGCTAAATAGCATGCAATAAACTAGATACCCAATACTTAAAACCAAACTCTATTCTTTTGTAATCTTAACCACCACCAAGGTGACATCATCTTCTGGTGCGCGGTCTCCCAGAAAAACATTAAATTCATGAAAACAGGATGTCAGAATTTCTCTGGCACTTGCCTGGGCGAGCTTGCGCGTGATCTTATGAATCGTTTTCTTGCCGAACATCTCACCATCCGAATTGCGTGCCTCCCAGAGACCATCAGACCCCAATAAGATAATCTGACCCTTTTTCAGATTCGTCTTCTGATATTGCGTATAGTGCCCATCCATGTCAACGCCCAAAGCGATGCCGTCACC
>JASFJF010000295.1:0-5576 GCA_050122255.1 Desulfobacterales bacterium | reverse complement strand
TCTCATCGATCAATAAAACCGTCCGGGTGTCAGCGGTAAAGGCCTGCCCGATTTTACCCATGCGGATATAATCCTCTATTTTGCTGACATCACGGCTGGAGTCGCCGAACCGGCTGTCGTTGAGCCGTGTCAGGGTATCGTATTGATACAAGGCCTCAACAAGCTTCATGCTGGATTTCACATTCAGCACAATCAACGGCATCCTTAAACTTTCCGCAATTGCGTGGGCCAACATAGTTTTACCCGTTCCGGGCTCTCCTTTGAGCAGCAATGGCATTTCCAGCGCCATGGAAATGTTTACAATTTTGGCCAGTTCCTCATCGAGGACATAGCGCGTCGCTCCCGTAAAAGTTCCATTCTCGTTTTCAGTCATTCGTAACCTTTCCTTATTCAATTTATTAAATAAGCCACAATTTCAATTTATGGGTGTCAGGTGTCGGTGTTCAGGTGTCAGAATTACGGACCTGAAGAAAATCATCAGATCCCGCATGGCCACTTATTTCTGAAACCCGAAACCTGACACCTGAACCGCCTTTGGCGGAACTTTTGAACGTGACACCCGACACCTGAAACCATTAACTGGATCGTATTTGCTCCGAGACCTCCCGGGTAAGCTTCAAGACTTTGACAGCCTGTTCGACACTCAAAGACCCTGCACCGCAACTGGGCGTGATCAACGATTGGACAATCAATTGATCCGCATCAATACCCAGCTTTTGCACTTGTTCCGCCTGTTGTTGCCAATGACCAACCAAAGATGCTGTGGTCGCCTTGTTAAGTTCATCGGGCTTAAGCGTCGGCACCACGCCCCAGGCAATCATCTTACCGGCATCCAAAAAGGCTTTGATCTGATCGGCATACAGGATAAACCGATCAAAATAGGCATAGGCATCAAAACTGACAATATCAGCGGCTGAATCCAGGACCAGCGACCAATCGGTATTGGCACACACATGCACGCCGGCAAGGCCGCCTTCAGCATGCACGCCGGCGATTACTTCTTCAAGACTCCGGGAAACCTCATCCCGCGAAATGCTGATAAATTCAGATGACCCAAAACCGGCCAAAGCGGGCTCATCCAGGAATATTAGGACCGGACAACCAAACTGCTTTAACTGTTGCACCTGCCAGCGGGACTTTAAAGCCAGCAATTTAACAGCAGCATCCTTTACCTGTTCATCGTAAATAATGGCCTTTTTGTTTTGATCCGAAATGCCGGTGCAAAATGTAAATGGTCCGGTAATCTGGCCCTTTAGCGCTGCCGGCGGTGAATTAAGGCGCTTTAAGTGTTCAATAAAAACAAAAAAACCCCTGGCGGTTTCTTCATTTAATGAAAATCTGGACGTCGACAGAGCGGAATCGCCGTCTGCTACAGCCATATAATCTTCGTAGAACCTTAAGATATCATTTTCAAAATTATTCTGAGCAGTATCAATGTAGACCCGTTCTGCCGTCGAACAAATCCCCGGCAGACCCGGCATAAATTGCGGAACCATTCCTTCTTCTTTATAGGCCGGAAGCTGAATCCACAGAGGGATTTGGGGCGTATATTCCAAGACGAGCTGACAGGCTTCGACGTGATCCTTTAGGGGCAAACTTCCGATCAATGCCGGCAAGCCCCGGGCCTTGAAAATGCTTTTCATGTTACAGAATCCTTCATTTACAAATATAAATATTAAACTTTTAATCTAGCATGTCTTTGATCGCTTTTCAAGAAGCAGAGCGCGTCTTTGCGTTTTTAGTTGCAACCAGCGTGTCAGTGCTCATTTTAAGCACAGAAATTTCAGGCCATTCGGACATTTTAGCGCTTGATTTGAAAAGATTGACACCAAAAAGGGGCGGTGTTATAGTCAATCTCCCGTTTGGCGAGTGCATGATTGGCGGCCATTGATGGGTCGAAATGAATCTATCGAACATCGAGGTTATCTATGGCAGACATCATCTCCATTGATAAAAAGCTTGATCTGGCCAAAGACAAAAAAGCGGCCTTAATTCGTAGGCGCAAGGTCCTGGCTGTGCAAAAAGTATTTCAATGCACTCATTGCTCAATGAAATGCGAAAAATGCGGCACTCAGATCGAACATGAACCTGCTGTCAGTGGAAAGTACCGCCGAAATCTAAAAGTACCTTACAACTTTTGCCGGGGGTGCTCGGACGAATATTTAGAATATATTGAACGTTTGAAAGGCCGGGGGGATGCAGACTGCTACTGGCATAATGAATCCTGGATTGATGCCTGGACCAAGTGGATTGAATATCAAAGCAGTGTAGACCGTTATATCAAGTCTAAAGAGTTCAAAAAACTGCTTGATGAGCTGAAACAATCTAGCACCGATTAGGAGGTAATATGTTTGGAATAGGAATGCCGGAATTGATTATCATACTGGTAATCATTCTGATTATATTTGGTGCCGGCAAGCTGCCTGAAATTGGTGCCGGAATGGGTAAGGCCATCCGCAATTTTAGGGGTGAATCGGATGAAACAGAAAAAAAAGATCCTGAAAAAATCGAAGAGGAAAAAAAAGACGATAACTGATAGCGGAAAACCGCCTGGCCACCAATCAGTTGGCCAAAAAGATGGTTATAGAGGCAGTATGGTGCAGACGCATGGCTGCTTTTTTATTTTGTTTACAGCCGATTAGGATAAAAAATATACATTCTGACGCCGCCGTATAAAACAATTTGCTACGCATCCATTCCGAATACGACTGATCCGGCAAATTACATCAACCATGACTCAAAAAAACAGAAAGGAGGAGGCATGATTATTGTCGGTGAGCTGATAAATGCCAGCCGCAAAAATATTGCTGCAGCCATCGAGGAAAAAAATACGGAAGCGATTCAGGCCATCGCACAAGATCAGCATACGCATGGAGCCGATTACATCGATGTGAATGCAGGTGTATTTGTAGGCCAAGAAGCCAAGTATTTAAAATGGCTTGTTGAAACCGTACAGGCAAAAGTAGATGTCCCCTGTTGCATCGACAGCCCGGATCCGGGGGCAATCGAAGCGGCGCTCGCCGTCCACAATGGCACGCCGATGATCAACTCCATATCGCTGGAAAAGGAGCGCTATGAAGCGCTATTGCCGATTGTCGCTGACACAGACCTTAAAGTCATTGCGCTCTGTATGAGCGACAAGGGAATGCCCCAAACCGTCGATGAACGACTGGCAATTGCGGACGAATTGGTCAACAACCTCATTAAAAAGAATGTGGCTCTGGAAAATATTTACGTCGATCCGCTGGTGCAGCCTCTGTCTACGGATGTTCGTTTTGGCGTCGAATTTCTAAATTCGATTGAACGCATAATGAAAACATTTCCAGGAATCCACACCGTTTGCGGACTTTCAAATATTTCCTATGGATTGCCCGAACGCAAATTTTTGAACCAGACGTTTATGGTGATGGCGATCATAAAGGGATTAGACGGTGCGATCGTCGACCCGCTGGACAAAAAAATGATGGCGGCCATCATTGCGGCTGAAGCACTGGCAGGTAAAGATGAATGGTGTGACAACTATCTAACAGCTTACCGCGAAAAAAAGTTTGACATCTAACCAAAATGGTTTTTTCATCACACGCTTTTGAAATGAATTGAGTAATATCAACTTTATTCCCTTTAAACCGATCGCAGATTAGAACGGAATATCATCATCCTCGGGGGCTTGAATGGGCCCTCCGGGTCCGCTTCCGGCGGCCGGGCCGCTTGGTTTATAGGCGTCTCCAGCATCCCGTGATCCCAGCATGATCATTTGGGAAGCAACAATCTCGGTGGTATATCTTTTGACGCCATCCTTGTCTTCCCAATCACGGGTCTGGATACGGCCTTCGATATATATTTGTTTGCCTTTGGAAAGGTATTCGCCGCAAATTTCGCCCAGTTTGCCAAAGGCAACGATCCGGTGCCATTCCGTGCGGGTTTCTTTTTCGCCTTCCTTGTTGGTCCAGGTCTCTGAAGTGGCGATGCTGAAATTCGCAACCGCCAGGCCGCTGGGCGTATACCGCACCTCCGGATCGCGGCCTAAATTTCCGATTAAAATGGCTTTATTTAAACCGTTGGCCATTTTCCCCTCCCCCTGTTAAGATTTGAAGTCGCTTGAGGTTTGATACAGGAAAGGCTGCGCATTGTCAATCCACCTGGATTTTAATTTCTAAAAGAAAGGGTTCATGTCTGCGCCTGTCTGCGTGCGTCTGCGGTTAATTAAAGAGCATCACACATTGATTCAGATGGCCATGAATGCTTCAAACGGTCTGATGAAAGCTGAAGGGCAGATTCGAATGCCGTAATAGCTGTTGCATGCACGCTTAGAATATGATTGTTTTCATATCGGCCCATTAGCCCAATTCGAAGAAAACCGCACTTGAGCAGTAAAATGCCCGGAACATCTCCCTTGCAAAAACGCATTAAACGTCATGTCATCGGACGGCCGCAGCGCTTTTTTGCCGCCAGCTCACCGGGATTTGAAAAGGCGTGTCTTCATGAGTTAAAAAACCGCCTGCCCGACATCCAGGAGGCCAGCATCACTCCCGGCGGAGTGGAATTTGCGGGCCGGCTGGACGACTGCTTTCGTGCGAACTTAAGACTGCACATACCCAATCGCATATTGATGCGCGTCAGCGCGTTCAAATGCACCAATTTCAGACAGCTCGAAAAAAAAGCGGGCGATATTGCCTGGGAACTTTTCGTACGCTCCGACAGCCGCTTGAAGGTTCATGTGGCCACTCGCCATTGCAGGCTCCGTCACTCCGGTGCGATTGCAGAAAGAATTAAGCGCGCCATCAACGAGCGACTGTCCGGCTTTGAGTCCGGCCAGCACTTCCCGGAGAACGCGGGGAGCGTTCAGGATATATTTGTGCGGGGCATAGATGATCATTTCAACGCGTCAATTGATAGCAGCGGCGATCTTCTTTACAAACGCGGCCTCAAAGAACATACCGGCAAAGCGCCGCTGCGCGAAACCCTTGCAGGCGGAGCCTTAATAATGGTGGGTTACGATGGCTCTGAACCTTTATTGGATCCGCTTTGCGGCACCGGAACCTTTTCCCTTGAAGGCGCCCTCATGGTCAAACGCATACCAGCCGGCTGGTTTCGGGATTTCGCCTTTTACCGCTGGCCATCATTTCGTAAGAAACGTTGGATGTTCATCAGGCGCCAGGCTGAATCAGAAATCGTGCAATCGCGGCGCCCGGTCATCTTTGCCTCGGATAGCGACGGCACGGCCTGTCAAAAACTGGAAGCGTGCATCCACACGTATCACCTGGCCGATACCGTCCAGGTTCAAAAGATTGATTTTTTCAGAATTGATCCGCTTGAGTTAACGGACCGGACCGGTACGGTGTGCATTAACCCGCCTTACGGACGCCGGCTCGGCAGAAGGCAAGAATCCGATGCATTTTTGCACGCTGTGGGGGACAAACTCAAGCAGGCTTATCAAGGATGGAAGCTGGTGCTGTTGGCGCCCGGCCGTAAGAAGGCAGGCATACTACCGTTTCAAACGAAATCCATTCCCGTTCAACACGGCGGGTTGAAGTTGAAATTGCTAATTGGAAAGATACCATAAAGTTCAAAAGGAT
>JASFJF010000294.1:0-5599 GCA_050122255.1 Desulfobacterales bacterium | reverse complement strand
GCCACCAGGGAGGGATGCGTTGAAACCGCCGCCTCAGGTCTGGCCTCCCGGAGCAAATTGACTTTCAAAACGACCTTTTCATCCTGCCGGGCGAATTGCGGCATGCCACCCATCAGCTCCATCAGGCGGGTCAGACTGACTTCGATTTCAGTATAATCTTGACATGCCACAACGTAGACTTTGTTATCCATTGCTTTGTCCTCTATGGTTAAGCGTTGCGCCAAAACGAGTGCTACCACAATGTTCCTTAAGCATGCCAAAATCCAGAATCGGTGTCAAATAAATGCCGATGCCAAAAGCTAGCTTTTGGGTTCGGGAAACGAGACCGGATGTTTTCAGTCGTTGTCAAACAGTGCAGCTGATGCAACCGTTTTCACCGACTTGCCTTTGTGTTGAGGGCCGCGAACGGCAAACACCGAGCAGGGGGCATTTTGTATGACCCGTTGCAGTATATTTTCCTTGAAAAAGCGTAACCAGCCTTTCGGTCTTTGAGCCGGTATTACGATCACATCTATGCTCAGCTCGCGGGCTTTTTGGACAATCACATTTGCCACCGGCAGGCCGGCTACCCGGATTTCTTCTATGGCAATCGAATTTTTAACGCAATCTGGAATTAGGCCAGAGAGCACGTTTTGTTCCTTATGCGTCCGCCGGTTCTGGACAACCTCCAATGCACCACCTGCAATTCGCCCATGGACCGGATAGGGCGCTTTGACATACAGTACAAACAGCCGGGCCTGATGCGCTTGAGCCAAAGCGGCCGCACAGTGGGCGGCATGCACGCTGGCTTCTGTTAAATCAAGTGGAACCAGTATGTTCTGAATCGAGATCATGTCCGTTGCTTTCACCTTTGTCCCGTCGCGCAGGCGCTTGTATGATTTCAATTGACGAAATAAATCCAATGTTTGTAGTATGCATCAGAATAACGGTTACAAAAAATGCTTGTATCGAGCAAGGACCATACCCATGAAAAAGGAAGACATCGAAAAGCTGGCTGAAAACGAAAATTTCATACCCGGCATTTACAATTATTGTGATCGCTGGTGTGAGCGCTGCCCGTTTACCGCGCGCTGTATGAATTTCGCCGTGACGCGTGAGTATTCAGACGATCCTGAAGCCAGTGATATATATAATGAGAAATTTTGGCAAACTCTTTCCAATATTTTTAAGGTGACCCGGGAGTTGGTAGAAGAGACCGCCCAACAGATGGGGGTCAACCTCGATAACATCGATTTTGAAGAAACCGCTCGGGAAGAAGGTATTAAGGATAAGATCACCGAAAATCATGAGTGCTGTCAGGCTGCCAAGCAATATTATCAGATGGTCACAGAATTCTTTGAATCAGAATATGTTCCCTCACTGCAGGTCGTTGATAAGAAACATATTGCAAATGCCGCTGAATTACAAGAGAGCGATGTTCTGGACGGACCGCCCACCCTTGATGAAATGGTCGAAATTATTCTCTGGTACCAGCATTTTATCTATGTCAAGCTGATGCGAGCCGTACGCAGCACGCTGGGTAATGCTGAAGCGGAATGGGAAGATTTTCCCAAAGACTCAGAAGGCTCTGCCAAAGTGGCCTTGATTGCCATAGACCGCTCCATGGCGGCTTGGGGGCATATGCACCAATTTTTTCCACCTCATCAGGATCAAATTATGGGGATTATCGTGCACCTTGAGCGGCTGCGCAACCGGACGAAAGCGATATTTCCGGAAGCGCGCCATTTTGTGCGGCCGGGATTTGATGATATTCCTTAAAACGTTAAGCAGTTGCTATAATCAACAGAAGCGTCATGATGAAAAAATATCTATCCTTTCAAGGAAAAATCGCTGACTGCCCGGACCCGTGCCTGAAGATTGAAAGCAGCATCCTCCACGTTTGGCCGATATATGAAGAACGATTTTGGGGGCGGCCGACCGACGGCCCTGGACCTTAAGCGGTTGCCTCCCAGAACGGTTTTCAGTAGCATTCAAATGGGAGGGGTCAATAAATGCCGTACGTTTGACCATCTATGCGAAAGACCAATAGCTGGAACGAATATTGGAATGCTATCGTCTGGACAATTTTGCCATTACCATTGATAAACACGGGGCTGACCGTTTCACCAAAGCCAGTTATCCGGTTCGCTACGGCAGATACGGTGAGATCAAAACCGCCGATTACCTGTTTGAATTCAACTTAAACGGTGAAATCAAGACCATCCGCGGTTTAAACGGCAACTGGCCTCATCCAGCCGAGTGGCTCAAACGCACGGCCGCCAATGACTGGGTATTTTATTCTGTGGGAAGATACCACCGCCTTTTCTCTTTTTTGGGTGAATATTACCTGCCCTGTTTATCTTATCCGAACAACTCACCCTGGGCGTACAATCCGTTTGGCGATGTCAATATCCAGAATGCCCTGGCCGCTGCATACCGGCTGCAGGAAGATCTGCACCCCATTCTGGCCAAGGGAATTCCGACCGGTGTCAAAGACTATTTGGGTTGTGTCGTGAAAAACGATGACCGCACTCTTGGTCGCAAAACGCAAAAGTTGCATGATATTCTCGGGACAGCGGTGTCGGTTCTGCCGCCGGACACCCGCCATGTGGATTATGACGTCATTCCGCTGATGGTGGCCGACGGATGCCTATACGATTGCGGCTTTTGCTATATTAAATCCCGGCAGCGGTTCCAGCGCCGGTCGCAGGATAATATTGATCGTCAGATCCGGCGCTTAAAGCATTTTTACGGTGACGATTTGCGCAATTACAATGCTTTGTTTTTGGGTAATCATGATGCCCTGGCTGCCGGGCGTGAGTTCATCCGGCATGCAGCCACCGCGGCCTTTGAAGCGTTTGGATTTGAACGCGCCTACCTCAAAAATCCGACCCTTTTTTTATTCGGCAGCGTCGATTCACTGCTCAACTCCGGCCCAAGGCTGCTTGATACCCTCAATCGAACACCGTTTTACACTTATATCAATATCGGGCTGGAGTCAGCCGATGCCGCGACGCTGGCGCTCATCGACAAACCTCTGGAGCGCGAGAAAATTGAGACGGCTTTCCAAAAGATGCTTGATGTAAATCGCCATTATCTGAACATTGAAGTAACGGCCAATTTTTTGCTGGGAGAGCACCTGCCAGACGCGCATCGTGATGCGCTGGTTGATTTGATTCGAAGCAACCTGAGTCGTTTTTACAGCAAAGGCGCCATTTACCTGTCACCTTTAAAAACCAGCCGCAACCGCAGCCGGCTGCTGGCTGATTTCTTAGAAATCAAAAAGAAAAGCCGTCTGCCCGTCTATCTTTATTTGATTCAGCGGTTGTGATGCGAATCCGTTTTGCTTCTGCTGCTATTTGACTTGAAACGGATGTCAATTTTTTTTAGTACAAGAGGTAGACAAAAAAGATACCCGGCATTATATTTTTTATACATTTTTTATCTTTTCGAATTTTCATCTTTGCGTTCTTAAATTACTCGATCTTAAAGCAAGTGTATAACCGTAAAGTTAAAAGGAGGTGCTCCATGAACTCTAAACATTCAATTTTTGCTGTCGTCATCGGAATAATGCTGGTTGCATTTTTTGCCAGCATGCTTCCAGCGGCAGAGATTATCACGGAAAAAGACATTGTTGAAAAAGTGGTGCAGAAAGAAGATTTCATCAAAACCGCTGACAACTTTATTATCTTGTTTGATTCTTCAAGCTCGATGAAAGAATTCGTCAACAAGGGTACCAAAGAAACCAAATACGATGTCGTCAAAAAAATCCTCACAGAGCGGCAAAAAGTGCTGCCGGATCTGGGTTACAACGCAGGTCTGTACATATATACCCCTTTCCAAGAAGTATATCCTATGGGACCCTATGATCCGGCAAAGTTTGCCATGGCAGTTGAAAGTCTGCCGGCAGAGCCCAAGGGGAGAACACCCTTACCGGACGCCATTCGTGAAATTGGGCCGATACTGGAAAAGCTGTCCGGTAAAACGGCTGTATTTGTATTTAGCGACGGTACCTTTAACGAACTGACGGGTGTCAAAGTACCTGAGGTTCATACCCGAGAAATGGCTGAACAGCACAATGTCTGTTTCTACATGATCAGCAGTGCGACGACCTGGCAGGCCGAAAAGCGGTTGACCGATATGGCCAAAGCCAACGCCTGCTCGCGGGTTATTCCCATCGAGGCCTTCGTTAACAATCCGGAATACATGACCGGAGCCCTGTATATGGTAAAGGCATCGGCAGTTGTGGAAACAACCACCGAGGCCAGAATTGCAGGTCTTAGAGCGAACAACGGTTTATTTGATTTCAATAAATATGAAATTCGCCCGGAGTTTCGTAGTGAGTTGGATGAGGTGGGCACATTTCTCAACAATAATGCGGACGCTTATGTCAAACTGGTCGGCTACACCTGCAACATTGGCAGTGAGGAATACAATCTGGGGCTGTCTCAGCGCAGAGCCGATAATGCCGCAAACTATCTCATGAACCAACACAACATTACCCGCGATCGCATCGTGGTGGGCTACTATGGCGAAGCCAACCCGATCGCGAGTAACGATAGCGAAGAGGGCCGGGTCAAAAACCGGCGGGTTGAAATTGCAGTCGGCGGTTTAAATTAGATCAGACTGTACAATCAATGTAGGGAGAGGATTTGTTTGTCCTCTCCCTTTTTTTAAAGAGCGTGAAGGGGTCAAAGCTTGAATTGTGCAATTAAAAGCAGCGATCTAATCAAGCCCGCTACCGATAAGACGTGTTCATAAATACCAAGAAAATGCCATATTTTATGTCGTCAATTCACAATTGAAGATTTGACACCCATATTGACACCCGTTGTATAATCCGCGCTGTACGACATGTTGACGATTAAAATTGGGCTTTTTCGGTGGATCCTTCCAGCGCCTCAACAGAGCTTTCACCTCCAGTGATACAGTTCATGACCCGGTCAAAATACCCGGTGCCCACGAATTTTTGATGGGTAATAGCCATGTATCCATCATCTTTGCCATGCGCAAATTCCTGCTGCTGGAATTCGGAGTAAGCCTTCATGCCCTCTTTGCGGTAACTGAGCGCCAGCTCGAACATACCCAAGTTGAGGGCGTGAAAACCTGCTAGGGTGACAAACTGGAACCTGTATCCCATGGCGCCCAGCTCTCGTTGAAAGGTGGCGATTTCACTGTCTCCCAGATTGCTTTTCCAGTTAAATGAGGGCGAACAGTTATAGGCCAGCAATTTTTCAGGATAATCAGTTCTGATACCTTCGGCAAATCGTTTGGCCTGTCCCAGATCAGGTGTTGACGTTTCACACCACACCAGATCTGCATAAGGGGCATAAGCCCTTCCGCGAGCGATAGCGGCTTCAATGCCACTCTTTACGGTGTAGAAACCCTCGGAAGTGCGGTTTTCATCGATGATAAACGGCCGGTCACGCTCATCGATGTTGCTGGTCAGCAGACTGGCGGAATCGGCATCGGTGCGGGCGACTAAAATAGTGGGCACCCCGCAGACGTCAGCAGCCAGGCGGGCTGCGATGAGTTTGGTGATAAATTCCTGGGTGGGCACCAGGACCTTGCCACCTAAATGGCCGCACTTTTTGGCGGATGCCAGCTGGTCTTCAAAGTG
>JASFJF010000293.1:0-5624 GCA_050122255.1 Desulfobacterales bacterium | reverse complement strand
TAGGTGCGCGAATCGGATGCGCCCCTGACGCCGCAGGCTCACAATTCGTTTGGCCGATTTGAGCCCGATACCCGGTATCTTTAGGATCGTTTGGTGATCGGCGGTGTTCAAATCAATCGGAAACAAAGACGGATTCCGCATGGCAAACACCTGCTTGGGATCGATCTTCAAATCGAGATAAGGCCTGTCCCTGCTAAGGATCTCATCGATGGAAAATCCGTATAACCGCAGCAGCCAATCGGCCTGATAGAGGCGGTTTTCACGCTGCAAAGGAGGTGCAGCCAGGTTTGGCAGATGCACTCCGGACCCGCCCACCGGCACATAGGCGGTATAATAAACGCGCTTGAGGGCCTGATGCCGATACAGCCGGTTGGCCAGCCGCAGGATTTTGTGGTCTGATTCCGGGCTGGCGCCGACGATCAACTGGGTGCTCTGGCCGGCCGGAGCAAAATGGGGCACGTGTCGCAGGCGCCTGCGGTCTTGACGCATCTCATCGATGTTTTGCCGGATGACCCCCATCGGCTCCAGAACGGAAGCGTAGGTCTTTTCCAGTGTGAGCCGTTTGAGGCTTTCTTCGGAAGGCAACTCGATATTGACACTCAGGCGATCGGCGTAAAGCCCGGCCTGCCGGATCAGGCGCCGGTCTGCATGGGGAACGCACTTTAAATGAATGTAACCGTTGAATCCCTGCCCGCGAAGCACCTGCACCGTTTTAATCAACCGCTCCATAGTGTCGTTTGGGCTGTGCATGATGCCAGAGCTGAGAAATAGGCCTTCGATGTAATTGCGGCGGTAAAAATCAAAGGTCAGCGAGACGACCTCGCGGGTCGTAAAGGCTGCGCGTGGAATGTCATTTCCGACCCGGTTGACGCAATAGGCGCAGTCGTAGGAGCAAAAATTGGAATACAGAATCTTCAGCAGGGAAACGCAACGTCCATCCTCGGTATAGGTATGGCAGATTCCGGATCGTGCCGCATTTCCCAGGCCGCCACGCGTGTTATTTCTGCGGCTGCCGCTCGACGCGCAGGATACATCATACTTGGCGGCATCGGCCAGGATAGCCAGCTTATCTTCAATGCGCATCAACTGTCCTCTTGGGTTAGTTGCAAAAAGGATTTAACATAACCCAATATGCTGCGCTCTGCAATAGTTAATGGGGTCGGGCCACGCTAACTTATTGACTTCATATTTAAAACGTCCTAAAATCGAGCAATTTTGGGCCTTAAAAGCCACATTTTTGTATCAAAATGACCCTTCTAAGAAAAGGATGCCTAAATGGCACGTGCAAAAAGACATTTTCTTCACGGGTACCTGTGGCACATTACCCACCGATGCCACAAAAAAGAATTTCTACTAAAGCTGGTTAAAGATAGGAAAAGATGGCTTTACTGGTTGTTTGAGGCAAAAAAGCGATATGGGTTGAGTATATTAAACTATATTGTAACCTCCAACCATATCCATCTGCTGGTAGCCGGTGATGGCGCATCAGATGCTATCCCCAGGTCAATGCAGCTGTTAGCCGGGCGAACCGGTCAAGAGTATAATCAGCGCAAAAAGCGTAAAGGCGCCTTTTGGCAAGATCGATATCACGCAACTGCGGTTCAAAGTAATGTGCATCTGATAAATTGCCTAACCTACATTGATCTGAATATGGTACGTGCAGGGGTTGTAAAGCATCCTAAACAATGGGTTTACAGTGGATATAATGAGATCCAAAAGCCTAAGCAAAGATATGGTTTAATCGACTTTAAAAGTCTCATACGCTATTTGCCAATTGAGTCTAAACAAGAACTGAAAAAAGCCCATCAAAATTGGATAGAAGAAGAATTAGAAAAATCCCAATTAGTTCGCGATAACAAATGGACCTCAAGTATTGCGGTAGGAGATAAATCGTTTGTGAAGCAAATAAAGAATCATTTGGGAATTCGCTCTATAGGGCGCAAGATTATCGAAGATGACCATGGTTATCAGCTACGAGACAAACAGGTCCAATATGACGAGGGGATTCAGAATTTTTATTATTGGAATGATGACAGCAAACCTTTATTTCCTTAGAATGGCCATTTTACTCCCAAAATGGGGTTTCTAAGCCTAAAATAAGGCCCTTTTTTTAGCTTTTCTTATAAATTATCAATTATTTACCGTGGCCCGACCCCATTTACATTTAAATGAATCGCCGCTGGAGTGCCTGCTTTGAAGCATTTCGGCACCGCCGGCGGCGATTTGCCATACGGGGGGTGCTGTCGTTTAGCTGTTTTTGAGCTCCTGAAACCTGTCGTGCCAGGAACATTTTTCGCAAAAAACCTCGGTATCGCTGTCGACCTTGGCGCAGTCGGATTCAGCCGCCTCGGAATCGAAGACGGCATCCTCACCCTTTAGCTCGAATTCACAGGTTTCGAATTCATCATCCGGGTCTTTGACATAAAAGTTGAGGCTGCCGCATACGGGACATTTCATATTCAATAGTCCAGTTGCTTGATGTTTGGTTGTGTTGTGTTTAGTAATAGGTGTTTGGTGTTTGTGCAGAAAGAATTATCTGCTCTCATCACTGACTAAACACTAAATGCGACACACAAAATACTTAAGAATTTTTTAAAAATTCTTAATCGACTTTAAAGAAGGCTTTCTTTTTGGCTTTGCAGACCGGACATTCATCCGGTGCTTCGCTTTCGCAGGTGTAGCCGCATACACTGCAAATCCAGTAGTCGACTTCCTCAAGGCCATCCATGTTCGCCAGCGCTTTCTCGTACAAATCGGCGTGAATCTGTTCGACGGCATTGGCATACTCAAAGCTGCGCAGGGCGGCGCTGTTGTCTTCGGCCTTGGCATCTTCGATCATTTCTGGGTACATGCTTTTGAATTCATGGGTCTCGCCGGCAATGGCCGCTTTGAGATTGTCGGCGGTGGAGCCAATGCCCTTGAGCGTCCGTAAGTGGGCGTGGGCATGTACAGTTTCGGCCTCGGCTGCTGCGCGAAACAGTTTGGCCACCTGTCCATAGCCCTCCTGATCTGCTTTTTTGGCAAAGGCCAGATATTTACGGTTGGCCTGAGATTCACCGGCAAATGCATCTTTTAAATTTTGTTCGCTCTTACTCATACAGTTCCTCCTTTTATTTTCCATCCAGAAATGACCCTTTTCGCGATGGTCAGTGTTCTCCGCGGATTATAGCATTTAACGTACACAGCGTGCACTGAAAACTACAGTCCTTGTGCGACCGAGACCAGTGAATAAATTGCCCATTTCTGCATTGGAAAATGCTTAAGATGTTAATAATCAATGCTCGTCGAACGCATATTTGATAAATGTGTCCTATTCCAGTGAAGATCAGAAAAGAAAACAAATTTTATGCCAATTATCAGACTAAAACGCAATTAAAATAAATTATATTTAATTGCAATATGTTATAAATTTATCAACATCTGGTGCTTATGATCGCAGTGGCAAAACTTTGCCCCATATTGAGACATACTGTCTCATAAATTTGTCTGACCGGCAAAGTGGTCGACTCTACTGACCTTACAAATGCAAACTCATAAAAAGCGTGGCCGATCAAGCATTCAGATATATGATTCAAAAGTGTCTCATAAACAGACAAAATCAGTCCGTCTTTTTCGTATGGCTGACGACCTTTTTTTCACGTAGGGCCGCATGGGCCGCAGCCAGCCGGGCAATAGGCACACGAAACGGCGAGCAAGATACATAGGTCAATCCCAGCTCATGGCACAGCTGAATGGATGTGGGGTCCCCGCCATGTTCCCCGCAAATTCCGCACTCCAATTTAGCGTTTTTAGTACGCCCCTTGGTCACTGCGATACGCATCAACTCGCCCACCCCGTATCGATCGATGGTGGCGAAAGGATTGTCCGGCAAAACGCCTGTGGAGATATATTCCATTAAAAATCCAGCTTCAGCATCATCGCGCGATATGCCATATGTGGTCTGGGTCAGGTCGTTGGTGCCGAAAGATATAAATTCGGCGAATTCTGCAATTTCATCCATGGTCAGTGCAGCCCGCGGGATTTCAATCATGGTACCGAATTTATAGTCAATTTTTATATTTTGCTCATCCATCACCTTTTTGGCTTCACTTTCCAGCGCCTGGCGTTGAATCTTGAGCTCGTTGACATGACTGGTCAACGGAATCATGACTTCCGGATGGACATCGACCCCATCTTTGGCCACGGCGCAGGCGGCTTCAAAGATGGCCCGTACCTGCATGGTCGTCAGCTCCGGAATTTGAATGCCAAGTCGCACCCCACGCAAGCCCAGCATGGGATTGGCCTCGTGCAAGCTTTCCACCCGTTTAAGAATGGTCTCTTTGATGCGGATCTGCTCGAGCAAATCGTCCACCTGGGCCAGGTTAGCAGCCTGCTGCAGCCGGATTTTAAGGTCGGAAAGTTCGTGCATCAGTTCAAAACGATTGGGCAAAAATTCATGCAGCGGCGGATCGATTAAGCGGATGATCACCGGTAGCCCGTCCATGGCCCGAAAAAGCCCGGCAAAATCTTCGCGCTGAAACGGCAAGATCGCAGCCAAAGCCTCTTTGCGTTCCCGGATCAGATCGGTCATAATCATTTTCTGAACGTGCGGCAGACGCTCAGACTCGAAAAACATGTGTTCGGTGCGGCAAAGGCCAATCCCCTGGGCGCCATATTCGCGGGCCCGCGCAGCATCTTTGGGATAATCCGCATTGGCCCAAACGCCCAGGCGCCGAAATTCATCGGCCCAGGACAACAGCTTCAGCAGCCACGGATCGTTGATATCTGGCACCATGGTCTCCAACTGACCCAGATAGACCTCACCGGCAGTGCCATCGATGGAAATCCAATCACCTTCTTTTATTTCATGGGTCCCGACACTCATTTTACGATTGGCCAGATCGATCTCAAGGGAAGTGACACCCACAACAGCCGGCGTGCCGAACTGCCGGGCCACCAGGGCCGCATGGCTGGTGCGCCCGCCGCGGCTGGTCAAAATTCCCTCAGCGGCCAGCATGCCGTGAACATCGTCAGGTTTGGTTTCGGGCCGCACCATGATCACATCCTTGCCTCCTTCCTTGGCCCACTGCTCGGCGCGGTCGGCATCAAAGGCGACAATACCAACTGCAGCACCCGGTGACACGTTGAGCCCTTTGGCTAAAAAGGCCCCCGAAATGTGGGCCTTTTCCTTGGCCTGGACATCAAATTGAGGGTGTAAAAAGAAATCAATTTGATCAGGGGTGACGCGCATCACCGCTTCTTCTTTGGTGATCAGCCCCTCTTCAACCATATCTGCTGCGATGCGCACGGCTGCCTGGGCAGTGCGCTTACCGTCGCGGGTTTGCAGCATCCAAAGCTTGCCGTTTTCGATGGTAAACTCCACATCCTGCATTTCACGGTAATGCTTCTCCAGTTTTTGACAGATCTCCTCAAACTCTCGATAGGCCGACGGCATTTCAGCTTTTAATTTTTGAATATCGTCGGTAATGCGTATCCCGGCAACCACATCTTCGCCCTGCGCATTTGTCAGATAATCGCCTTCGATCTGCTGCTCGCCGGTGGAGGCATTGCGGGTCATGGCCACCCCGGTAGCGCTGGAATTGCCCATATTGCCGAAGACCATGGTGACGATGTTCACCGCTGTG
>JASFJF010000292.1:0-5639 GCA_050122255.1 Desulfobacterales bacterium | reverse complement strand
GCCGGCATTCCCAATCGGCACCACCACTGCTAGCCGGCACACATCATATTCAAAATCCTGCGCAATTTCATAGCAATAGGATTCCTGCCCCAGAATGCGCCAGGCATTTTTGGAATTAAGCAGCGCCACATTGTAATCTTGCGACAACGCCTCGACCACTTTCATACAGTCATCAAATACGCCTGGAATTTCAAAGACCGTAGCTCCGCTGCCCAGCGGTTGAGAAAGCTGCTGGGGCGTAACTTTCTTATGCGGCAATAGCACGGCAGATTTGATATGGGGTGTCAGGTAGGAAGCATACAGGGCGGCGGCCGCCGAGGTGTCGCCGGTCGAAGCACAGATCGCCAGCACATCAGCCACCTTTCCGGCGTGTACCATCATATTGATGTAACTGAAGGCGCTGGCCATACCGCGATCCTTAAAAGAGGCGCTGGGATTCTGGCCGTCATTTTTAAAATAAAACCGCAAACCGACCTGTTCCTGTAAATGGGCGTTCGCTTCGACGACCGGGGTATGGCCTTCACCCAGATAAACCACCGCCTCAAGCGGAATCACAGGTCCGATAAACTCATGATATCGATAGATACCCTTTAAGGCCGGTATGCCCAGCAGCTTGCGATAGTCAAATATGCGGCGCCATGTGGCCCCCGGCGTCTGGGTTAACCGGTCAAAATTCAGATCATGAATCAAAAGAACCTGCCCGCATTCGGGGCAGACATACAAGAGCGTCTCGATCCCGAATTCCCGTTCACAGCCCAGACAGCGATAAACCATGCGGCCTTGATGCCGGGGAAGGATTTGAGACCGGATCTCTTTGGGTAAATCATCCAGTTTCACGGGTTATTTTTTCCATTCCGCCCATATACGTTCGCAGCGCCGAAGGAATAATGACGCTGCCGTCGGCCTGTTGAAAATTTTCAAGAACGGCAGCCAAACATCGGCCCACTGCAAGCCCGGACCCGTTGAGGGTATGGACCAGCTCGCTGCCTTTATGGCCTTTTTTCTTAAAGCGGATGTTTGCGCGGCGTGCCTGAAAATTCTCAAAATTACTGCAGGATGAGATTTCACGGTAAACCCCCTGCGCCGGCATCCAGACTTCAAGGTCGTACGTCTTGGCAGCTGAAAACCCCAGATCTCCGGTGCACAGCTCAATGACCTGATAGGGGAGTTCTAGCATGCTCAGGATGGTTTCGGCATCGGCGCGCAGCGATTCGAGTTCGTCATAGGAGGTTTGCGGCGTCGTGAATTTGACCAGCTCAACCTTGTTGAATTGATGTTGGCGAATTAAGCCGCGCGTATCTTTGCCATAGGAGCCCGCTTCAGATCGAAAACAAGGCGTATAGGCCGTATAATAAATCGGCAGCTGGGCTTCAGTCAAAATCTCGTCCTGATGAATATTGGTCACCGGCACTTCTGCAGTGGGGATCAGAAAGTAATCCCAGTCCACCAGTTTAAACAGATCTTCTTCAAACTTCGGCAGCTGGCCGGTATGCGTCATGCTCTGGCGGTTAACGATAAAAGGTGGCAGCGTTTCCATATATCCATGTGTCTGGGTGTGAATATCGAGCATAAAATTAATGAGTGCTCTTTCCAATCGGGCGCCAGCACCGTAGTAAAGCGGAAAGCGTGCCCCTGTAATTTTAGCTGCCCGCTCAAAGTCCAGGATTTCCAGCTCTGCCCCGATGTCCCAGTGCGCCTTGGGTTCGAAATCAAACTTGGGCCGTTCGCCAACAACTTTAACAACCGGGTTATCGGCTTCGTCCTTACCCAGAGGCACAGATGCGTGGGGGATGTTGGGCAGCCCCAGCAACATTTGCTCAAGTGTTTGCTGAGTCTCGGCTAAAGATTTATCCAGCGCTTTTATTTTTGAAGACACATCACGCATTTGGGCAACAATGTCTTCGACATGTTCACCGGCCTTCTTCATTTTCGCAATCTGGTCGGAAACCACATTGCGTTGATGCCTCAGGGCTTCCAGCTCCAATAATATGGCTCGGCGCTCTTGGTCACATGACGTAAAGGCCTCAAGATTGGCCGAATAACCCCGCGCCGCCAATGCTTTTGCAACGGTTTTTAAATTTTGCCTAACAAACTTGATTTCCAGCATTTATTTCCTTATAATTAAAGTTTCGGTCAACAGATAAAATCTGACCGCAAAAACTGGCTGCAGGATGAAACATTGGCGCAATTAGCATGGCAGCGCTGGATAGTCAATGTTTATTGACAATTAGCACTGCCTTCGATTTATTCCGTTTCAACTAAATACCTGTTGCAGGAGTTGTCCGATGGAAGAAATCCAAATCACCAAAAGTCAAATTCGTGAAGAAACCGCTCAGAAAATCGCTGCCCTCTCTGCTAAACAAATCGCTGAAAAAACAAAAGCCATTGAAGATAGACTATTTGACTTTGCCAACTTTCTGGAATCGAAAATTGCGCTCATATATGTCAACAATGAAAACGAGGTTCCAACAGAAAACGTCCTCCTACGCGCGTTTCAATACGGCAAAATTGTCGTCCTGCCGGCTTATAGTCCCGAGAATTTTGAGATGACACTGAAAAAAGTCGACAACCTAAAAAATGACCTTCAGATGGGACCCCGCAATATTCAGCAGCCTCATGAAACCCGCTGTAAAATTGTACCGATTGAAAAGATCGACATTGCCATTATTCCGGCAGTCGCCTTGGATGAAAAAGGGGGCAGGATCGGTTCCGGCGATGGCTATTATGACCGCTTGATCCCTAATCTGGCGATTACCACCCGCAAGGTTGCGCTTGCCCTCGAAGCCCAAATTGTCCCACAGGTTCCCATTGAATCTCACGACAAGCACGTCGATATCATTATTACTGAAGACCGCGTAATCTATAAGATCTAAAGAACCCGTTGAAACGATATTGTCGATTGGCGGCTCCACAGCGATCGACTTACAGATCGCCGCCCACCTTCTCAGGAAACGCCCGCCTGAGGATTCAAAGCCCATTCCAGCTTCTGCAAACTGCCTGGTTCGCCAACAGCAATGACCGTATCATCGGGCTTGATCACCGCGTCGAAAGAGGGATTAAACTGCATGCTGCCATCGGGCTTTTTTATGGCAATAATAATGAGGTTGTAGTTTTGCCGGATGCCAGAGTCCTTCAATTCAATATTCACCAGCTCAGAACCCGCACTCACTGGAATCTCTTCCATTTGGATATCCTTATGTCGTTGGGCAAATGCCAGATCCAGAAAAGAAGTCACCGTCGGGCGGATGATCCGATTGGCCATGCTCATGGCCCCCATTATATAAGGCGATTCCACCATGTTGGCACCGGCAGCACGCAATTTGATAACGGCATTTCTCTGGCTGGCACGGGCCATGATGAACAACTCCGGTGACAGTTGTCTGGCGGTCAGCACCAAAAAAACGTTGTCTGTGTCAGTCGCCAGAACGGCCACCAGTCCCCTGGCGCGCTTGATACCGGCTTTGAGCAGATTGTTCTCATCGGTGGCATCATCGGCAATGTAGGGGACGTTGTCTTCATCCATCACCGCTACCCGTTCTGGAGATTTTTCAATAATAGCCACATCGATGTCCGCTTTTTTTAAATGGCGGCAAAGCACCCGGCCGATGCGCCCGTACCCGCAAACAATATAATGATTTTTTAAGCGATCGATCTTTTTATCCAACCTGCGCCTCCCCATAATGATTCTGATGCGGCCTTCAACCATAAACTGCACAACAGCCGCGGCAACATAGAGGGAAAATCCAACCCCGCAAAAAACGAGAATAATCGTAAATATGCGGCCCCATTCACCGACCTGATTAACCTCTTTAAAGCCGACGGTCGAAATGGTGATCACCGTCATATAGATGGCATCCGTAAACGGCCAGCCTTCAATCGCCATATACCCGAAGGTGCCCACCGCGAGAATCAGGATCGATATCGAAATACAAAAAACCAGATGTCGCGTGCCTTCCATATCTTTTCCCATCCAGTGGTATCTTCACCCAGCGGATCCGAATAGAACCGATCTCAAAAATAGTAGATTGCGCTCCCCGCTTAATAGCGGGATTTCACAACTCATCTTTTCAGATATAGGTGTTCAACAAAGCGCGGCCCAAAACCGATTCCAAAACGGGGCATACACGCTCGGATTCGAGCATTTTGAAATGGCTTCTAATTATTGTAGTATTTTACCAAAGTATCAAGGTCTTTTTTAAGGCCGCTAAAATGGGCGGGATCATCCGGCGAACTGCACCCGAGGGGGCTTCAAAAAATCATCAGATCGGCAATTGGATAATCTTGACCTGTGAGTACTGAGTTGGTAGATAAGCAAGTATGGATCGTGAAGCTATCAAATATGATCGCCAACGGGACGATATGGTTAGGCACCAGCTCAAACCGCGGGGAATAAATGATCCCCATGTATTAGAGGCACTTGGCACCGTACCCAGGCACCTGTTTGTCAGTGAAGCCCTAAGAGACCAGGCTTACGGGGATTACCCTCTGCCCATTGGTGAACAACAGACCATATCCCAGCCCTATATTGTTGCCGAGATGACACAGGCGTTAGAACTTGGCGAAGATGACCGCGTTCTTGAAATTGGGACTGGTTCGGGATACCAGGCGGCCGTTTTGGCAGAGATCGTCTTCCGGGTGTATACCATCGAAAGAATCCGCGCTCTTTATATCCAGACCCGCAAGTTGCTTGATCGGCTCAATTATCACAACATCATCATGCGGTGCGCGGACGGCACGACCGGATGGCAGGATGAAAGCCCTTTTGATGCCATCATGGTCACAGCAGGGGCGCCGGAGGTTCCTGAAACGCTACTCGACCAGCTGGCAGCTGGCGGGCGCATGATCGTGCCGGTGGGCAATCAACACTCCCAGGATCTGATCAAAATAACCAAAAATAAAGATGGCATCCATAAATCCAACCTGGGGGGGTGCCGATTTGTTAAGCTGATCGGTGCACAGGGTTGGAAGGAAAACAGATGACGTGGAAAGAAGCGGTTTTTACGAGTCCGGGCCCGGATTCCTTTAATGAGGCCGGCGTATTGTCCCTAAAGGGACTGTGCATGGGTTCGGCGGATGTAATACCCGGTGTTTCCGGCGGCACTATTGCGCTGATTACTGGTATTTACGAAGATCTGATTCGCGCCCTGAAATCCCTTGACAGTACCATGGTCAGCAAACTGCTGAAATTTGACCTTAAAGGAGCCCTGGCACGCATCCACATCCGTTTTTTAGTTGCGCTGTTTGCCGGAATCGGCACGGCCATCATCAGCCTCGCCAGACTGATGAATTTTTTGATCAACCACTACCCTGTCTTTACCTGGAGTCTTTTCTTGGGCCTGATTGCCGCATCCATACTGGTGGTCAGCCGCCAGGTGGCTTACTGGAAACTGCGCACCGGCATCAGTCTGTCGGTCGGCATCGCTGTTGCGGCTTTCATTATGAATTTAATCCCGTTTCAAACTCCAGAGGCTCTCTGGTTTATTTTTTTATGCGGCATCATCGCCATCTGCGCCATGATTCTGCCCGGCATCAGCGGAGCCTTCATCTTGCTCATTTTGGGTAAATATGAGTTTATTACAGCCACTCTAAAAAACCCTTTTTTGCCCCAGAATCTTGTCATTATCATTGTATTCTGTCTG
>JASFJF010000291.1:0-5641 GCA_050122255.1 Desulfobacterales bacterium | reverse complement strand
TTTTTTGTTTTCACTGTAAATCATTACTTAAATATAATAAAAATTATTAGTAATGCAATATTTTTTTTATATAATATCTTGACAACAATTTATTTGTTTTTATCATATATTCAAAATTGCTATTTAATAATAAAAAACTGGACTAAAGAAATTGAAATCTTCATTACTAACGGGCAAACTAAGGAGGTATTAAAATGATCTATCGAAAATTTTTCAACGTCCCTACTTGGAGGTTCAGAAGTCCTTTTGAGGAACTGCAGCGCATGAGGCAACACCTGGATCGCCTGTATGAGGACACGGCAGCACCCCATCAGGCTGTAGCGGCCGGTGTATTTCCGTTGATCAATTTAACTGAGGATAAGGAAAGTTATTATGTTCGCGCCGAACTGCCCGGTGTTAAAGCTGAAGAGCTTGATATTCAGGTTACGGCCAATAATCTTTCCATTTCCGGTGAAAGAAAGATCACTGTCGAAGAAGAAGGGGCCAAATACCACAGAAGAGAGCGTGAGGCGGGAAGTTTTTCCCGAATGATAGGGCTTCCGGGTGACATTAATGCTGAAAAGGTGAATGCCAAAATGGAAAACGGTATCTTAAGCGTTGTGGTTGCAAAAGCAGAGGCTGCCAAGCCCAAACAAATTACCGTAAAGTAATTTATCAAAATTTTTTCAAAGGAGGATTTTACCCATGGCTGATAACCACAGCAAAGAGCTTAAAGCTCGAGAAAAGCAAGAGCTAACCAGTCCTGCTGAGCAAACCACACCAGGATTGGTCTTTACACCTGCTGTTGATATATTTGAGACTGAAAAAGAGATCACGCTGCTGGCCGATATGCCGGGCGTAAAGGCAGACGATCTGATTATCGATCTGCGAGACAACACCCTGACCCTGTCAGCGGATATTGCAGCTGTCGATGTTACTGGTGAGGAAAATATACTGGTCGAGTATGAAACCGGCAGGTATTACCGACAGTTTACACTCGGTGAATCGATAAGTCAGGATAACATCGATGCTAAATTAAACGACGGCGTCCTTCGTTTGACGCTTCCCAAGGTTGAAAAGGCAACCCCTAAAAAGATAACCGTTAAGACAGGCTGAAGGGATCAGGGAGCCGGATAGTCTGCGCAGCAAATGGTTGCGAGATTCCGGCTCCGAGTGAAGCATTGCAAATATATGAATATATCAATACAACCATTAAGCTGACAGCAGCGGCAAGTGCGGATTTAGTGAATGCAACCGATAAGTGAGAATTCTTAAATTAAGATTGCGAAAATCAGAGGAAAGTGAGTCCAAACGGATCCATTTTCCAAGCGGTTAGGGAGCTCTGACATGGCCAAAAGCTATTTTGCAATTTTAGGGATATCACCAAATGCCACAGGGGATGAAATAAAAAGTGCATATCGGCGCCTTGTCAAAGAGTTTCATCCGGATCACTATACAGGCAGCAGCGAGCGATTCCGGAATATTCAGGAAGCTTACTCGGTACTTGGACATCAGCGCAGTCGACGTGAATATGAGCAAAGGATCAGAAAGTCGTCAATAAAAACACCGCTAAAAGCCACTACTTACCCCAAACCCGAACCGCTTATCCCAGAGGAAGGCCCTGTTCATATAGGAGAGGTGTCACCAGTTCGATCGTTTCAGTCTTTCACGCCTTCATTTGACGAAATCTTTGACTGGTTGTGGAACAATTTTTCGGATCTTGCTCAGCCAAAATCTGCTCGTGTTCAAAACTTAACGCTTGAAGTGATACTTACACCGGAGCAGGCACGTCGCGGTGGAAATGCCAGGGTCACGGTTCCGGCACAAGCTGTATGTCCAACTTGCCGAGGACATGGGGATGTAGGATTTTATGAATGTCTGCGATGTGCAGGTGAGGGCGCTATTTCTGGAGAAATACCCGTTTCAGTTTCATTTCCACCCGGCCTGACCAAAGACCATGCCGTGATGATTCCCTTGGATCGGTTCGGAATCTCTAATACTCATATTACCGTGTTATTCAGGCCAACAGGCTAAAATCGGTAAGACTGATAATGGCCATTTTCTGGTCAGCCAAACACCGAAAGCCGCAACTGCTCAACATTTTTTATCCAAGACCAAGATTGAGACGCACGCCATTTAAGTGCCCGATATCGTTCCATGTTTCTATTACCCATCGGGAAGTGCCGTAAAAGGTGCCATGCGTGACAATACTCAAGCTGGCATTGTTGGTCGTAAAGCAGCGCGGACGGTCCAGCGGCAGACCGGCAACGTAACGAAAGATGCTATCCAGAACCCCACCGTGGATGACAAGGGCGATGTTGGTGCCGGCTCTCTGGAGCAGCAAGTCGTCGATAAATGAAGCATTCCGCTGATAATGCTGTTTATGGCTTTCACCCATGGGAATCATATAATCCGGGTCATTCTCCCCAAATTTTTCTAATATTTTTAGATGCTTGGTCTTTATTTCAGGAACGGTCAAACCTTCAAGAACACCATAATTTCTTTCCCGAATGCGACTATCGGTTTCAACAGTATGACCGGTGTAGTGCGCGATTATGGCAGCCGTCTCCTGTGCACGTCCAAGGTCACTACTTATCAGGGAACTAAATTGAAATGCCTTCATCCGAGATCCCAGGGCCTTGACTTGATTTCGACCGGTTTCAGTGAGCAGGCTGTCTCCATGACCCTGGAAACGTTCTTCTGCATTCCATCTGGTTTCACCATGACGAATAGCAAACAAAGTTGTTTTATGCTTTGTATTCATGCCCATTTCCCTTTCTTTATTGCCCCTTCGTCAAGCCGGTACGCTACTGCCTCAATTGCTGGTATCCGGGCAGACGCGGGCGTATGCTTGCCGTCCGCAGCATGCTCGGTGGCCTGCTGGCCATTGCCGTCGGTGTTGGATTGAAGGCCCTAAAAAGTGGTGATGGTGGGACCACAGCTGCCCTTGTGCTTTTGTTTGTCGGTGCTTTGTTATGGAGCATTGCGGCCCTGACGTTTGCAGCCATTCGCGAAGATGCGGCGGCAACGGAAGGTGGCCGCAATGCGCTCAAAGAGGCTGCGGCAGGCCTAAATCTGTTGGCGCAAAACATTATACGGTTATGCAGAAAGTTCAAGTGATGCCTACACAACCACGAAGAACACGAAGAACACGAAAAGATAAAAGTAAATTTATGTGTTTTGCCTTTATGAATCCCACGCCCGCCATTGCGAGACGCTCAGGCGAGGCGGGCGGGTTCGTGTTCTTCGTGGTCAGATAATACCAGACGAGTCCAACTGAAGTTTCCCGGAAAACCGCGTAACTTTATTTCTTGTCCTCAGTGCCTGTTACGGAGCCAACCGGAACTCCTGCAGAAGGCTTTTTATCTTCTTGCCATCGATTGGACCCAGCTCGGGCAGCGGGCGCTGGTCAACAATCTCTCTGAATTGATGGCCAAATACATTGCGTTCAGTTGATTGATACAGCACCCCGATCGGTATTTTTTCGCTCCATTCCATCGTTTTTTTTAGGGCTTGGGTTGAGTCCGTAGGATCGTAGGCTTTATCGAGCCTGCGAATACGGTCCTTGTACCATGAAAACGGCCGTGTTCCCCAGGTAATGCACGGTTGGATCACATCAACGTACGATAAACCCCGGTGGCGGACAGCTGCGACCAGCAGATCTTTTAAGTGCTCCGGTTCCCCCGCAAATCCGCGGGCCACAAAGCCACAACCGTGAATAACAGCGATGGCCGGCATGTTCAAGGGTGTGATTTGTACACCTTTGGCCTGAATGCTGCGTTTTTCCCCGGCCGGGGTGGTGGGTGAGGCCTGCCCCTTGGTGAGGGCATAAATTTCGTTGTTGTGCACGACCACTGTGATGTCCGGATTGCGGCGCAGGGCATGCAGAAAATGATTGCCGCCTTCCCCGTAACAATCTCCATCGCCGGTCACCACCATTGTCGTCAATTGCGGGTTGGCCGCATTGATACCGATGGCCGCCGGAAAGGCCCTGCCGTGTAATCCATTGAAAAAATTGCAATGAAGGTAGTGGGGCAATTTGGCCGCCTGACCGATGCCGGATACCAGGCATACCTGATGAGGCGATTTTTTCAGCTCTGCCAGAGCGCTTTTAATTGCATCGAGTATCTTAAAATTAGGGCAGCCCGGACACCACTGGCTGGCAACATCGTTTTCAAATTCATTTTTTGTAGGCATTGAAATTCGTCCTTATAAAATCTGCAGTCAGTGGCAAGCCATCGTTACGCTGAATGCTGCCTTCGAAGTTCACATTATATTCTGAGCGCAACAGCCGGGCCAGCTGTCCGGTGGCATTACTTTCGATGGTCCAATATTTTTTGTCCGCCGGGAATGCATAATCCGGCAGCGGCCACAACTCGCTAAAATGAATCACACCGGCCTTAACACCGCAGTCTTTCAACAGGTGATGTGCTTCCAGTATCGCCTCTCGGGCCGAGCCCCATCCCACCAAAACTGTATCAGCCCCATCCAGCGCAATTTCCTGCGGTGGTTGCACATCTTTTTTGATTCCTTTGATTTTGGCCAGGCGCTTTTGCGCCATCGGCACGGCTACATCCAGTAACGCTTCGGTAATATGGCCCCTTTCGTCGTGTTCATCGCTGTCAACCCCGACCAGGTGCTTGCTCTGCCCGGGATACAAACGCGGTGAGATGCCGCTGTCGTTTAATTGATAACGCTTGTAATCTTCGATGGAATCCGGATCGGCGAGAAATGATGCCGGCTGTGTACCATCAATATCAAATTCATCAAAAGAAAAGCCGGAATCCGCCAGAAACTGATCGGTCAACACCATCACCGGTATCTGATATTGATCGGCCAGATTGAATGCACGCACGGTTTTGTGAAAGGCATCCTGTGGATCGGATGCGGCCAGCACCAGTTTGGGAAATTCACCGTGCCCCGCATGGATAACAAACAAAAGATCGCCCTGGGAAGTGCGCGTCGGCAACCCGGTGGCCGGCCCCGGTCGTTGACCGATGATAATGACCACCGGCACTTCGATCATACCGGCCAGACTCACATGTTCCACCATCAATGCGAATCCGCCCCCGGCAGTGGCGGTCATGGCCCGGGTGCCGGCATAACTGGCACCGATGGCCATACCGATGGCTGCAATTTCATCCTCAGCCTGTTCGGCAAAAACCCCGAGATTTTCGTTTTCAGCCAGATAGGTAATGATTTCAGTTGACGGTGTCATGGGGTAGGCAGATATGAAGCGGCATCCGGCATAAGCAGCCCCCAGCGCAATGGCCTCGTTGCCGTTGATATGATAAAAGCGGCCATCGCGTCTCGGCAGATTCCAGGGGCACATGCTTTTACAGCCTTCGTCCGCCATCTCGTACCCTTTCTTGGCAGCTAAACGATTCTTTTCCAGAATCTCATCCCCTTTTTGACCAAATCGGCTTTCAATTTCCTTCTGAAGCGTTTCCAGATCGATTCCGAGGGCGCCGATCAGGGCGCCCACAGCCACCGTATTGGCGTATATTTTTTTTCCCAGTTCATCTTTGGCAACTTTCGAAAATAGGATTCTGATGGACGGGTCTTGCGATGACTCACCGGAAATCAAAATACCGGTTTCTTTGATCAGGGGTCTGTATTTTTCAACGGCCTGCGAGTTTAAAGCCAAAAGTACATCCGCTTC
>JASFJF010000290.1:0-5669 GCA_050122255.1 Desulfobacterales bacterium | reverse complement strand
CAGGAGATGGCGCAAACACCCTCGCATGTTTTCGGGCAATTGGACAACGTCGATTTGAAATTCGGCCATCTGGAAGATGAAAACGGAAAAGAGATCGAGCTCAGCCACGGCAATTTTAGCACCTTCCTGATCAGCCCAGACAGAGATCTTCGCAAGAAGGCCTTCGGCCAATATTATCAGGCCTACCAGGATCATCAGCACACTTTAGCAGCGACTTTGCTGCATTCCGTAAAAAAAGACCTCTTTTATTCCAGAGTACGTCGTTTTGACAATTGCCGGGCATCAGCTTTGTTTAATGATCGTATCCCGCAAAGTGTCTATGACACCCTCATCGAAACGGTCAAAAACAATCTGGAACCGCTTTTTAAATATCTGAATTTTCGCAAGCAGGCTCTTGCTTTATCGGAGCTGCACTTTTATGATACGTATGTGCCAATCGTTGGCGATGTCACTTTTGACATCCCTTACGAGGAGGCGACCGATTTCGGCATTCAGGCTATGCGACCATTGGGCGATGAATATGCAAGCGTATTAAAGGAAGGTTTGCTCGGCGGATGGGTGGATCGCTATGAAAATCGGGGCAAAAGAAGTGGTGCATATTCTGCAGGGAGTTACGATTCACCCCCTTATATTCTGCTGAATTATGAAGCGCGGAACATTAACAGTGTGTATACGCTGCTGCATGAAGCCGGCCACTCGATGCACTCATTTTATTCAAATAAGCACCAGCCCTACGTGTATCATGGTTACTCGATTTTTGTCGCCGAGGTGGCGTCTACGTTTAATGAAAACCTGCTGAGTCGGTTCCTTCTGGACTATTATAAAGACGATCCCGCCCGAACAGCATATATTCTGAACCGGGAAATCGATAACCTGCGCGCCACGCTTTTCCGGCAGACGATGTTTGCTGAGTTTGAAAAGATGATCCATCGTATCGTTGAAGACAATGCGCCGCTAACGCTTGATGTGATTACGGCAACATACCGTGAACTGCTGGCAACATACTTTGGCGACACACTGGTCCTGGACCCGGAGCTAAGCCTCGAGTGTTTGAGAATCCCGCATTTTTATTCTGCTTTTTACGTGTATAAATATGCAACCGGTGTATCAGCGGCCATAGCCTTGGCGGATAAAGTCGTCAATGAAGGCGCGCCCGCCAAAACGGCTTATTTAAATTTCTTAAAATTGGGTGGCAGCAAGTTTCCGCTGGATGAATTGGAAGATGCTGGCGTCGATATGCAGTCACCCGAACCCATCGAAAAGGCCATTCAGTATTTTTCTGTTTTGGTAGATCGGCTGATGGAGGCTTATCAAGCGCTTTAACCATCCTTTCAATTCGTTCGTTACGGTTTGTATAAATGTTGATTAACCACGAAAACACGAAATTAAAAAAGCTCGAAGTATTATTTTTTGAGTCTAAGTGTTTTCCTTCTTTCGTGCTTTTGTGGTAATTTCAATTATAAGCTCAATTGGATTGTGAGGTATCCATGGACTACAAAGTCATTATCGTCGGGGCAGGTCCTGCCGGGATATTTTCCGCCTTAACCCTGGCCGATCAAGGAATTGAGCCGGTTCTGTTGCTAGAGCTGGGAAAAGATATCGGTGAGCGCAAACGCCGCGATGTAAACGATATGCTCTGTGGATGGGGCGGAGCCGGTGCTTACAGTGACGGAAAATTGACATTGTCCTCGGAGGTCGGGGGATTGCTGGGGGAGTATCTGGAGCTGGAATCGCTTAATGAGATCCTTCAAACATCAGATAAAATCTGGGTCGAGCACGGTGCGCCTGAAGAAATATTTGGCGAGGCATCACCTCAACTGGAGGAGTTGGCCGACCGAGCCCGTCTGGCCAATTTAAATCTTATTCCGTCACGTATCCGGCATATCGGAACAGAAAACTGTCACGTGGTTTTAGATCGATTGCGCAAGTCTATCGTGGGCCGCGTTGACACCCGAACCAGCAGTCCGGTTGAAAGTCTTCTGGCTGAAAACGGCCGCGTCCGAGGTGTTAAATTGGAAAGCGGCGAGACCTTTACCAGCCAATTTGTTGTTGCCGCACCGGGGCGCTCAGGTGCCAGCTGGATGAAAAAGCAAGCCGAATCCCTGGGACTTAAAACCCAGGCCAGCCCGGTGGATATCGGCGTTCGGGTGGAGCTGCCGGCAGCGGTCTTAAAGGAAATTACTGATATTATCTACGAATCAAAGCTGATTTATTACTCAAAAACTTTCGATGAAAAGGTGCGCACATTCTGCATGAATCCATATGGTGAGGTGGTTATTGAAAAAACCAAGCAGGTCGTCACGGTCAACGGCCACAGCCATACCTATAAAAGTAGCGACAATACCAACTTTGCCATTTTGGTCAGCAGCGCGTTCACTGAACCATTTGACGACCCGATTGGATACGGGCTATACATTGCCAGGCTGGCAAATCTTCTGGGCAATGGGCCTATTGTTCAGCGACTGGGGGATCTGCTGGCCGGGCGGCGCAGCACACCGGAGCGCATCAACCGCTGCCTGACACGACCAACACTCCCTGAGGCGACCCCCGGTGATCTCAGTTTCGTTTTTCCTTACCGGCATCTTCAAAGTATTATTGAAATGTTGCGGGCACTCGACAAGGTCGCTCCGGGCGTCTATTCACGCCATACGTTGTTATACGGGGTTGAAGTCAAATTTTATTCTAACCGCATTGAGTTGTCCCCGGAACTGGAAACCGGTATAGAAAATTTATTTGCCATCGGTGACGGCGCCGGCATTACCCGCGGTCTGATTCAGGCTTCGGCCAGTGGTATCCTCTCCGCTCGCACCATTGCCCGGCGCCTCAAAGCTGACGGTCGTTAGTTTCCAACCGTAAAAGTCGTATTTGTTCGATGAGCCATTAAATGATACGGTTATGCAAAAAGCTCAGGTGATGTCAATATAATCACGAAGAGCACGAAGGACGCGAAAGGATAAAACTAGATTGAGGTGTTTTCGCGTGGTGATCTTCGTGTTCTTCGTGGTGAGATAATGCCAGACGTATCCAACTGGAGTTTCCCAGATAACCGCGAAAAATTATTCACGATAGCACCAAATTATATTTCTTGGTATTTTTTTGTGTTTTGCATTCTTCTGTGATGAAAAAATGAAAATGGAGAGACCATGAGCGAAGAAATTGTCTATACCTCCAAGGTAAAAATTGAACGTGTCAAAGGCCCTTTTCGACGTGCTTACTTACCCCAGGAGGATGAACCGGTTAAGTTTGGTGTTCATTCTGAAATTGCCGAGCATTACGGCGTTGACCCGCAGGTTATCGAACCGCACGCAACAACTCTGGACTATGTCGTTGCGGCCGCTGCGGGTTGACTGACCGGCACTTTTGGCGGCGCGCTGGAAGCGCGCAAAATTCCGGCAGGTGAAGGGCGGCTGATTTCAGAGGCACGCGGGGAGATTGAAAAAGACGGCAAGGTGTTGGTCATCCGCCGAATTCATGTGACCTATTATTTAAAATTAACGCCGCAGCAGCGGGAAACAGCACAGAAAGTCCACGGATTCCACGCCGATTTTTGCCCGGTTGCGCGGTCGATCAAGGGCAGTATCGATGTGAGCACAGAATTAAGATTTGAAGATATTTAAAACGAACCCATCTTTCTTTGTGTACACAAAATAACTATTTGTTAGTTGTCCATTGTCCGTCGTCCGATTAAAATACTGATCTTCAGTTGTCCTTGGCATTAAAGGACTGCTGACAACTCATAACTATCCACGGATGCCGAGCATTCATGCCCGGACAGTAAGGAGGAATTATGGCAGCCAAAAAAATATTATTGTTGGCAGGGGATTTTGTTGAAGATTACGAAATAATGGTGCCGTTTCAGGCGTTGCAAATGGTCGGGCACAGCGTGCACGCGGTATGTCCCGGGAAAAAGGCCGGCGAGTCTGTTAAAACCGCAGTGCACGATTTTGAGGGTGACCAAACCTATAGTGAAAAGCCGGGCCATAATTTTACACTGAATGCCACCTTTGATGAAATCAAGGCCGAAGACTATGATGCACTGGTTATACCCGGCGGACGTGCACCGGAATACATTCGCCTGAATGAGGATGTCTTAAAAATTGTGCAGTATTTTACCGAGGCCAATAAGCCCGTTGCCGCCATCTGCCATGGAGCTCAGGTTCTGGCAGCCGCCGGGGTTTTAAAGGGCAAAAGCTGCGCCGCCTACCCGGCCGTTGGCCCCGATGTTCGAACATCCGGCGGGGAATTTGTTGATATCCCGGTCGACCAGGCCCATGTCGATGGTAATCTGGTGAGTGCTCCAGCGTGGCCCGCGCATCCAGACTGGCTGGCCAAATTTTTGGCGGTACTCGGCACCAAAATCCAATTGTAACCTAAATGTTGCATATGAAAGCCTCCGGTTCGTACAAAATTCAGGTGATCACCAGAGGTATCTAACTGGAAATGAACGGCCCCGAGATGGATAACTTATACACAGCGATAGCGAACCTGATGGTTGATCTGAAATCCTGTGTGGCTTTAACCGGTGCAGGCATTTCGGCCGAAAGCGGCATTCCCACCTTTCGCTCCAAAGGCGGTCTTTGGGAACAGTATGATCCCATGGTTTACGCCTCCATCGAGACGTTCAGAGAGGATCCCTCCAAATACTGGACTATCCGCGGTGAATTCATCCGCAACTATGATGTCTATCAACCCAACAAAGCTCATGCGGCATTGGCAGAGCTTGAAAAGATGGGCATCGTTCGCCATGTGATTACCCAGAATATAGACGGGCTGCATAAAAAAGCCGGCAGCCAGAGCGTATCCGAAATTCACGGCAGCTTGAGGGAAACCTATTGCCTGCAATGCGGCCAAGAGTACCTGGCTCCCGGCGTTCCGGAAGGCATACCGCCGCATTGTGCGTGCGGGGGGGTGCTGAAGCCCAACACAGTGTTGTTTGGAGAGCAACTGCCTCAAGGCGTTTTGGAGAAAGCCTATCAGGAATCGTCGAACTGCAAACTGATGCTGGTTATCGGCACCTCGGCAGTGGTCCAGCCGGCAGCGTCTTTGCCCGCCGTGGCACAGCAAAAAGGGGCCAAAATCATAGAAGTGAATATCGAGCCCGCCTTTCCCACGGCAGATATTGTCGTCAAAGAGAAAGCCGGTGTTGGCCTTTCAAATATTTTAGAAGCGGTCAGGAGAACTTATGCCGACGGTTAACCTCGAGGCACAGGAGGATATCGCCCTCTTAAGATTAAATAACGGAGTCATCAACGCCATCAGTCCTGAATTGATAGGTGATCTGAATGTGGAGTTGCGACGCATAAAGAATGAATTTAGAGGAATGGTACTGGCCGGTGGTGACAAATTTTTTAGCATCGGCCTTGATTTGCCGCGTTTGCTTCAATTGGGTCGTGTGGAAATGATGGATTTTTACACCACCCTCAACGGGGCGCTATTAGACCTGTACACTATGCCGATGCCCACTGCCAGTTCCATCGCCGGCCATGCCACCGCCGGCGGAGCCATCCTGGCTTTGAGCACCGATTTCCGGTTTGTTGCCGCAGGCCGCAAATTTATCGGATTTAACGAAGTCAAAATTGGACTATCGGTGCCCGGACTGGCCGATTTAATTCTAAGGCAAATCATCGGTGATCGCCGGGCCACCGAAATGGTGTTTAGCGGAGAATTTC
>JASFJF010000289.1:0-5673 GCA_050122255.1 Desulfobacterales bacterium | reverse complement strand
GATGGACCAGAAGCCGCTGATCAGCAGCGCATCAAATACGGTGACGTGCAAATACAGGATGACGGTGACGATTTGCGGCCAGAATGCCATGGCCACCCACTCTCCAAAAGAGATGATGCCGCTAATGATATATAGAAGAGGGGTTAGCCGGGCCGGACCATAACGGGTGAGCACCCGAGAAAAAGCAATGACGGCAAGTGCCGACAAAATGGCGGTTGCGATCATCAGCTTGGGTAGATCGGTAACATTAAAGTAAGACAGAAACAAAGCGTCTCTGACCGTCTTGCCGCCTTGGAGGTGTCCAACCATCATTAATGCTGCAACGGCTGCAAAGATGATGGTGTACCGGTCTTTGGAATCTGCTCCTGCCATTATGGATATTTCTGTTTAACACAGGCCGCGATGTGACGTGTTTGGCGATAAATGATGAGCTGCATTTATCACTGCCCAAGATAAAATGCTTCATATTTTTGAGCATATGAGCATTTATTCGGATGGTTTGATTAAACACCAAATAATAATGCAGCAAATGTTAAGCTGTCAACCATTTGGAACAAAGGACAAGGATTACAGCACGAGACCCGGAATATGACTGCGCTCCAACGCCTGTCTGTTGATGAATCCACAATCAATCCCTATTTTAAAAAAATAGTATCAATTGACGATCAAAGGCGTCAGCTTTGACTTGGTTGCACTGGAAGACAGATTAAATCTTGTTAATTTAACTTCAATTATATATGTGTTTTCCTCTAGACCCGCCCTTTTGTGGGCGACCTCATATTCGAGTGCGTTTGATATTTTAATTGCACATTAAAATTTCGTAATTAATGTATTCGACGTTCAACGCGGTTATCTATAAAACTTCAATTGAATGAGGGAGGCGTAAATTATGGCTGGATATGTAATAAATATTGAAAAAGCAACTCTGGAAAATGATAATTTTAGAAAAGTGTTAAATACCGCTCAAAACAGCCAGCTGGTTGTTATGAGCCTGCTACCCGGTGAAGACATCGGCTCGGAAGTCCACGATCTTGATCAATTCATTCGCTTTGAATCAGGTCAGGGAAAAGTCATTCTGGATGGCAAAGAATATAAAGTCGAGGATGACTGGGCGGTCGTGATTCCGTCCGGTGTGGAGCATAATGTTATCAATACATCTGAAAATGAAAGCATGAAGCTGTATTCCATTTATTCGCCGCCGGAACATCCGGATGGCACCGTGCATCCCACCAAGGCCGATGACACTGGTCATGATCACTAAAAAACTGATTCGAAAGGGCGCCTTTTCGTACTGGGGGGGCGCCTACTGACCTGACCACTTTTACTCCAGTGGTTCCTGAATCATTTCAGCCGTTCCAGAACCGAAAGCCATCTTTGACCACATCCTTGAGTGGACAACTAATTTGCTGTCCTTGAACGCAATATTTAACGCATCTATTTTATTAAACGACCCTTCTTAGATAATTAGAATCTTCACAATCATAGGCCTTCAATCCGGGAAGTCGGCCCTCAATCTCGGAGCGCCTATGTTTGTATTGATCCGGCAGTTTCAAATCACAACCCAGACTCTCAAAAGGCTCATCCACAGTAAAACCCGGCTGATCGGTTGCGATTTCAAAGAGCACCCCGCCCGGCTCATGAAAGTAGATGGATTTGAAATACTTGCGGTCTCGAATCGGCGTCACCGAAAAGCCGCTTTCCATCAGTGATTTTTGCCAGTAATTCTGCTCCTCGTCCGTCGGTGTTCGAAAAGCAATGTGATGCACCGTTCCACTGCCCTGCTGCCCGGCTTCTGCCTGTGAATCAATCACCACATCATAAAAATGTCCCAAAGCGTCATCATTTTTCATTTTGAAACGAAAACGATTGCCGTCCACATTATGGAGCTTCATGCCCATCAGATTCACCAACAATTTTTGGGTTTCTTCTAATGATCTCAACAATGCGGTGGCAGAATGGAATCCCCCAATGCGATTATCAGCAGGCTTTGAATTACGACTCTGGCTAAAGATCGAATGAACTGTCGGAGTTTCAATTAATTCCAAAGAAAGACCGTGAGGGTCTTCAAACTGGATGAATGCCTCGCCGAAGCGTTCACCTTCCATTGTATCAACACCATAAACGCTAAGTTGCTTGCGCCAGTAGTCCATTGAGCCCCTTGGGATTGAGAATGCAATAGCTGTCACCATACCCACGCCAGCTTTACCGCGTGGCAGGTTTTCCCATGGGAAAAAAGTCATAATGGTCCCAGGCGCGCCTGCCGTATCCCCGTAATACAGGTGATAGGTGTAAGGATCATCAAAATTAACGGTCTTTTTCACCAATCGCAGCCCCAAAACGTTTTCGTAAAAGGCTACATTTTCATGCGCTGAAGATGCAATGGCAGTTATGTGGTGAATTGCACTTATTTGGGTGTTGTTGTTCATTTTAGAGCTCCTCGTTTAATGTGTATAAGTTAGGATTTATATTTAATTTTATATGTTGTCCAATTTTAGCGATTCGGCAAACAAACCGATTTTTTTTAGGAGTCTGACCAGTTCCTTACGCTCGCTGTCAGATAAGACGCTGGCAATCTTCTCAAGATTTTTTACATGTTTGGCGTAAGCTTTTTTAATCAGATGTCGCCCTTTTTTTGTCAAATGCACATGAAAGCAGCGTCCGTCAGCCGGATCTTGAATTCGTTCAACAAGCCCCTTTTTTTCAATGCGATTAATGGCAGCCGTCATTGACCCACTCGTCAAGAGCACCTTTGCACCGATCTTATTAATTGGCAGAGCACCTTTATGCAGCAAGGCCTCCATTATGGTAAAATCTGACAATCCATGCCCGCTTTGAGCAATACTTGCCCGATCGACTTTTTCAACGGCCTTGGCGGCTTTCCATAATACCAATCTGATATGGGCTCCAGTTAACATGGGTACATTTTAAGTGTATTTATCTTGATGTCAAGATAATTTCAAAACATTTTTTGCGCCAAAGCAACCTGCTTCTTTTCACAAGCAGCTTCAAAAGAATTTGCGGACTGTCAAGTATAAAGTTTTGGCGTCAAAGTAAGGGTGGTGGT
Source organism: Desulfobacterales bacterium (assembly GCA_050122255.1). Taxonomy (GTDB): domain Bacteria; phylum Desulfobacterota; class Desulfobacteria; order Desulfobacterales; family JAHEIW01; genus JAHEIW01. Next base: position 2,609 of record JASFJF010000289.1, on the reverse strand, counting down.
TTTTTCGGAGCAACTACCGAAGCAGATCGCTCATTATTTTATAGATGTAGTCATGATAAAGCGATCTCGTCTTGCAAAATGTACCCATCTGCTTGACAAATACCATTTAGACCTCAATGTATCTCACACAATTTTTTCGAACGCTTAAAATCCACTGAACCTTTATTAATATACAGGAAGTTACGGGAAGAAAAGACCATGCAAGCATCAAACAAGCCATTGGCACTGATCGTAGGCGGTTCCAGCGGTAATTGACCCGGACAACATTGAAGAAACGCTTGCCGGATTCAACAAATTTTATCCAATTGGCCGAGTTAGCCGAGTTGAGGACGTCGCATCCGTGGTCGAATTTATACTGTCGGATGATGCCGGCTGGGTCGCCGGTGCCATCTGGGACGTCGACGGCGGCGTAATGGCAGGTCGCAACCAGTAAAAAGAGGTTAAAATGAAAAATATAAGAAACGTCCTGGGCAAAGATCTTCAATCGTGCTCGCTTTCACCTAAAACAGGATATTTGCGAACCGGCAGATGTGAGACGGGACCCCGGGATATAGGATCGCATGTCGTCTGCGCGCAGGTGACACAGAAATTTTTAGAATTTACCAAATCAAGAGGCAATGATCTGATGACTCCCGTACCCGAGGCCGAATTTCCCGGTTTGAGGCCGGGCGATCGCTGGTGTTTGTGTGCGCTGCGCTGGAAAGAGGCTCTGGAAGCCGGCGTTGCGCCGCCAGTCCTTCTGGAGGCAACTCACGAAGCAGTGTTGCGCCATGTACCTATGGAGGCGTTAAAGCGCCATGCCTTAATTGAAAATTAAGGGGCTCTTTTCATACCATGAACTGAATAGAATCGGCCGCTATTTACAAGCCAACCTTTTCAACAGAGCCGGTGGCATCATTTCGTGTTGACACCCTGTGATGCTATCCGCATAGATTTTTGTTTCCCCAGAGACCATAGCAACACGGCCAGAATTAACAGACCGATGAAGGTCAGTCCGGCAGCAGCAGCAAATGAGATGCGATACGCCCAGGGCTCAGCATAGCCGGCAGAAATTAGCCCGTCCACAATGGGGCCTGCTATCAATGTGCCGGCCACACCAAAGCTCAGAAAAAAGGTGCCGTTAAACCATGCAAACAAGCGTCCGCGCATCTGCGGCGGGATCAAAACGGACGCGAAGGTATAACCAGCCGCCATTATGACGGCATCCCCCATCCCACGCAAAAAGCAAGCCGCAAATATGATGCGTAAATCTGAAAAAAACGTCAACAAAAACAGCCCGGCAACAGCAGCCAGCGTACCAGCTATCAATGCAATCCCATTGCCGATACGCCGGCAAAGCCAGCCAACGGTCCATCCCAGAGCGACAATAGCCAATGATTGTGTGTTGACGACCTGGGACAGGGTCCGGCTGTTTAGATCAAGGCCCGCATCGAGGGTAAGGTATTGGGTAAAAATGATGGCAATCGAATTACGGCCGAAGTTGACAAAGACCATTCCAATTAAAAAGACCAGATAGACGGCAGCGATCGAAGCCGTTCTCTCTGATTGCTCACCTGAAGACCGTGCGGAAGGATTGGTTGCAACACCGCCCTCAGGCAGAAAAAAAAGCGGCAATGTGGAGATTATCATGGCGACTGCCGAGACAAAAAAAAGGGGTCCTTCAAAAAATCCCCATCCTTCGGCCTGTACTCCCATACCGTCATAAAGCAGCCCGCCGATCCATACGCCAATCACCCGCCCGACGCCGCCCAGGCTGGCAAGCCACCCCTGTATGCGGCTGCGCTGCTGCTCGTCATAAATATCAGAAACCAGCGCACTCCAGCTGATGTTGGACATCGACCAGAAAACTTCAATAACAGTCAATCCTACAATGATAGCGTAACCGGCAGCCTGCGGGTCTAAAAATTGTCGATGAACATACCAGACCAAAACCGTACCGCCGGCGGCCAGCATCTCACCAACGATGATCAGGGTGCGGCGCATCTGGAGACGGTCGGATATTTTGCCCCAGACCAGGGTCTGGGCGAGCACGTTGACCACCATCGGCAACGTAGCAAAAAGGGTGGTTTCGGTGACACTTAGGCCAAGGTAGTGTCGCAGATAAATCGACAAATAGGCGTAAAAAAGGCCGCGGCGGAACATGGCCAGCATTTCAAACGAGGATAAACCTGTAAAATAGCGCAAAGGTGTTGCAGACAAGAAAACTCCCTATGTTATTTTGCGAGCACTGCAATCGGCGCAGACCCATTACAGGTCGCTTTCCAACACTTGCCGATTTTTGAATTTACCAGATTGTTTTATACGATTCGGTCGCCAGGTCCCATTTACGACCGTGTACACGGATGCGATCGGTCGACCTTTTTTGATCTTACAGTCTGCCGCCTGCACAAATCCAGGCGAGCATACCGCCGTGTTCATTAAAGATCAACATATCCTTTTTGATGATGCGAATTGGTTCATTGTTAAATTAATACAATACGCGATATGCCGCATTTGGGGCAGCGCGTAATCGAAATAATTTACTTAATTTATTTTTTCTTTTCGTGTCCATCGTGCCCTTCGTGGTTGAATAGGCATCACTCGAGCTTTTTGCATAGCAGTATTTATTT
>JASFJF010000288.1:0-5692 GCA_050122255.1 Desulfobacterales bacterium | reverse complement strand
TCAGTTCTTTTCCATGTAGTCCTGATCGGCGGATTGATTTTTATGCCCGAATTCGGATCGGGCCCGCGCTTTCGATCCGGGGTGGTCAACGTCAGCCTCGTGTCACTGCCCGCGGGCCCACCAGCCGGTGGGCCTGCGCCTGCACCTGCAAAACCGCAGCCGGTGGTGAAAAAACCACCTGAGAAGCCTGCCGTTAGAATACCAGAACCCAAACCGGTTCCGGTTGTCAAAAAGCCGCGCGAAGCTGTATCGCTGGCGCCAAAGAAGGCCAAGCCCAAAAAATCATTAAAGAAAAAAACGCTCGATCGGTCAAACATTATTGACTCGGCCATCGACCGCATTGAAAAAAAGGTGGAGAAAACCGAAACCGATTCGGTCGCATCGGCGATTGAGGAATTGAAACGCAAAGTCGCCGCAACCGAAACGCGAACGGGTAGCGGCTCGGTCGGCACTTCCCCCCGAGCCGGGACTGGTTCCGTCGGCCCGATAGGCGGTTCCGGCGGCGGCGGTGCACGCGTCCAGGAATCGATCTTGATTTATCAGGCCGAGATTCAGTACCAGATCCAAAAAAATTGGGCTTTTTCACAACAACTTGCCGGCGAAAGCACTGAACTGGAGGCTATTTTAGCAATTAAAGTTTTGCGCAATGGCGAAATAGAGGACATTTGGTTTGACAAAAAATCCGGTAACGCGTACTTGGATGATTCGGCCTATAAAGCTTTGGTCAAATCAAATCCATTACCCCCGCTGCCGAACGACTATGTGCGTCCTTATTATAAGATTGGTCTAAGATTTGGCCCGGAAGGAATAAAACAGCAATAGGACGGGTCTCAAATACGGCGTTGATAACTGATGCGACAAGGATCTATGATGAGAAGAGCTATAAAACTTTACATCCTGATGATGAGCGTTATTTTACTGGGGCCTGGTCTCAGTTTGGCTGAGTATGATGTGATCGACATCACCAAACCGTTTTTACGCAAAATTCCGCTGGCTGTTCCGCTGTTTAAAAATGCCGGCGGATCCAGTGAGGAGAAGCGGCCTTCTCAGGAAGCAGCTGATTTTCTCTCCGATTCGCTGGACTTTACAGGCTACTTTAAATTACTGGATCGGGGGGCCTTCTTATTCAACCCGGAAACAAATGGGGTCACACTGACGGATTTGAATTTTCAAAATTGGACGGTTATCGGCGCAGAACTGTTAGTGACCGGTTATTATAAACTCAATGGTGACAATATTACCATGGAGTTGCGATTGTTTGATACGTTTAAGGCCCGGCGCGTGCTTGGAAAAAAATATAGCGGCAAACTGTCAAATCAGCGAGATATTATTCTTCGGTTTTGTACTGATGTCATCAAATACTTGACGGGAAGCGAGGGTTTTTTTGGCAGCAAAATTGCATTCGTTTCCGATGGTACCGGCAACAAGGAAATTTACATCAGCGCCTTTGATGGCTACAATCCCCGACGACTGACGACCAACAACGCGATTACGCTCTTTCCGGCCTGGTCAAGCGACAGCCAATGGCTGGCATTTACTTCTTATAAAGCCGGAAACCCGGATTTGTTCATTCGGAACCTTGCAAAAGCCCAGGAATCAAAAGTCTCAAAGCAGGGTATCAATATTACGCCGGCCTGGGCGCCGGGTAAATTTGAGCTGGCAGCTACACTTTCTTTTTCCGGTGATCAGGAAATTTATCTGTTGACTGGGTCAGGGAAAATTATTAAAAGACTAACCAAGAGTCGCGGAATAGATGTTACCCCGACCTGGTCACCCGACGGCAAAAAAATTGCTTTCGTTTCCAACCGTTCCGGTAGCGCCCAGATTTACGTCAAAGACCTGGCTACCGGCAGAGTCAACAGACTGACCTATGAGGGGCAGAAAAATACACAGCCCAGTTGGTCTCCGCGAGGCGACAAGATTGCTTTTACCTCCCAAATTGACGGGGAGCATCATATTTTCACCATTGGAGCAGACGGTCAAAACCCGGTTCAACTTACTTATGAGCCCAGGGATAATGAATCCCCCTCCTGGTCTCCGGATGGCAGCTTAATTGCATTTAGCTCAGATCGGGAAGGACAGAATCGAATATATGTCATGACTGCTTTTGGAACCGACCAGCGGCGGTTGCTGGTACTGGCCGGTGAGCAGACCAATCCCAAGTGGTCAATGAATCATCTCAATAATTAAGCGATGTTTGAATGTGAAAGGAGGAGAAAAATGCAAAAGAAGACTTGGTTGATCATAGCGCTGGTGCTGGTAATTCCCGGATTACTGTTCACCGTTGGCTGTCAAAAGAAAGCGGTGTCCCAGGCCAAGGCGCCCGCTCCGGCAGCGGCCCCTGCAGAAGAAAAACCGGCTCCGACACCTGTGTCCAAGCCGCCTGCAGGTTGGAATATCTCACAGAACAATATTTACTTCGAATTTGACAAATCAACCCTAACGCCGATGGCGCAAGATACACTGATGCGGCATGCAGCCTGGCTGCGCGAAAATCCAAGTGCCACTGTCACCATCGAAGGGCATGCAGATGAGCGGGGCACCAATGAGTATAACCTCGCCCTGGGGGATAGACGGGCAGATAGTGCCAAAGCATTTTTAGTGGACCTTGGCGTAGCCGCCTCACGTCTGACAACGATCAGCTACGGTGAAGAACGACCGCTTTGCATGGAGCAAGCTGAGGAATGCTGGGCGAAGAACCGGCGGGGTCATTTTGTCGTGAACTAACGTTACTCGGTGTCCCCTATTTGGGTATCTGCAACGGGGTAGATACTTTCCGGTGATGATACCAGCAGGAAAAAAAGTCATGATAAACAGCAAGCGCATGCATACTTCTGCGCTTGCTGTTTATGGTGCTGATGCCCGCCTCATCAGCGGGCCATTTTTTAATCCATCCGAACCCCAGAGCTAAAGCGAATGTCAATGAAAAGAGTTTCCATGAACAAAACAATCCTTATCAATATCTTTTGGGTCGGCCTGATAACACTCATCGGATGTGCCACTCAATCCAATGTAAACACTATCGATAATCGCCTCACCGAAATGGAAATGCGAGACGCTCAGCAGCGTCAGCGCGGCAATGAGCTCAAATCCGACCTGGAACAACGCAACCAGGAGTTGAGAAAACAATCGGCCGGTCTGAGGGCGATTCTTGAGGAATTGAATGAAGACATCCGCATGCTGAGTGGTCGTCTGGAAGAAATGGAATATGCCTATAAGCAGCAGCAACAGAATACGGCTGACTTAGAGAGCAAAAGAGAAGCCAAGCTGGACAGTTTAGCAGAGCGCGTTGCGGAAAATTCGGATCGGCTCAATCGCATGGATCAATATCTCAATTTGGAATCGAGCAAAAAGCGGGTGGCGGCGGCAGCACCGGTCACCCGGGCCCAAAAACCTTCATCGGAGGATGAAATCTATCGATCCGCTAAACAAGCATTTGATCAGGGTGATTTTGACAAGGCGCGCCAACGATTTCAGGAATTTATCAAACGCTATCCCAATTCGAAAAATGCGGACAATGCGCAGTTCTGGATCGGCGAAATTTATTACCGCGAAAAATGGTATGAAAAAGCGATTCTGGAATATCAGAATGTGATCGAAAAATATCCCAAAGGCAACAAAGCGCCGGCAGCGCTTTTGAAACAGGGGCTGGCATTTTCCAATATTGGCGATACGGCCAATGCGAAACTGATCTTGCAGGAGTTGGGTAGCAAGTATCCTAAGTCCAATGAAGCCAAGGTTGCCGCTGAAAAATTGAAGACAATGAAATGAGTCAGACGCCAGAATGGTCAAGATCATTGGCATAGATCCCGGCCTGTCGGCTACAGGGATTGGAATTGTCAGCGGGTCGGGGTCCAAAATCGATAGCTATTCTTTTGGCTGTATTCACACCACCAAATTCACCCCTTTACCGGGTCGCCTCGACAAAATCTTCTCCAAGCTTTACCAGCTGCTCAAGAGCGAAATTCCAGATTTGATGGTCATAGAAGATGTATATTCATTGAACCGCTATCCGAAGTCCGGTATCATTTTGGGGCAGGTGACCGGGGTTATTCAGCTGGCCGGTTTTCGTGCAGCCATCCCCGCTCTTGAAGTGACGGTCAGAGAGGCCAAGCAAATTTTAACAGGCAACGGCAATGCCAGCAAGGCCCAATTTGAAAAGGCTGTGCGTCACTGTCTTAACCATAAGGCCCGTATTAAACCCGTTCATGCATCTGATGCGACAGGATTGGCGCTTATCGGGTTGTACCGATATCAGGATATCCGGTAGGCGCTATTGGTTACTGGATATTTGATTCCCCTTGCTGCACGGATCCGCACAAATAACCTGCAAAGAACAACCCGTAACAGTTATGATAGGAGCGCAGCGACAACATGATCGGCTACATCGAAGGTAAAATTTTAAAAAAGGAAGATGAACGGGTACTGGTGCTGGCCAACCAGGTCGGGTACGAAATTTTGCTTCCAGCTTTTGTGATGGAAGCTGTAGAACACCAAAAAGCCGGTGATGAAATCGCCCTTTATGTTTTTTATCAACAGACCGAACGGCAACCCAGACCCATTTTAATCGGATTTAATCTTGAAGCTGAAAAAGAATTTTTTCAGTCTTTTATTTCAGTAGAAGATATCGGGCCCTTGAAAGCGGTCAAAGCCCTTAGCGTTCCAGTCAGCGAAGTCGCCAATGCAATCGAAAACCGCGACGTCCGCAGGCTCACCCGGCTCAAAGGTATTGGCACCCGAACGGCTCAAAAAATCATAGCCACTCTTGAAGGCAAGATGGGCAAATTTGCTTTGATTCGTAAAGCCGAAAAACCGGAACCGGCTGTTGAGGAGAATTTTTCCGAGCAGGTCTTTGAAGTACTCGTGAAACAGCTCGGCCATAAAGCTGCTGATGCAAAGCGGATGATTGCCGATGCGCTTAAACGCAAGCCGGCGATGGCTTCGCCCGAGGAGCTGTTGGATGAAATTTATCGCGGCGAAAAACCTGATGGCCATTAGAAGCTATCTCAAAAATGCGTCTAACCACTTCGCTTTTTCCAATAACCGATAACCGCGTAACGAATTGACTGGAGCATCACATGTCCGATGATATCATCAAGTATTCTTCAGAAAATCAGGGACTGATTTCAGGTGCGGCTCTACCCGAGGATGAATTACCTGATATCCTTTCATTGCGGCCGGAGCGACTCTCAGATTATGTCGGCCAGGAAGAAATTGTCGAAACATTGAAAATCGCTATTCAGGCAGCCACCCAACGTAACGAACCCATTGACCACGTATTGTTTCACGGGCCGCCGGGTCTCGGAAAGACAACGCTAGCGCACATTATTGCCAACGAAATGCAAGGCAACCTCACGGTCACCTCCGGCCCAGCACTTGAAAAAGGAGGCGATCTGGTCGGTATCCTCACCCATCTTGAAGACGGTGATATTTTGTTCATAGATGAAATTCATCGAACCCCCAAAACGGTCGAAGAATTTATGTATCCGGCCATGGAAGACTTTGCGATTGACTTTATTTTCGACAAAGGCGTTCATGCACGCAGCCATCGCTATCGGCTAAACCGTTTTACGTTAGTGGGGGCCACCACGCGGGTGGGGCTTCTCTCGGCGCCGTTACGGGACCGCTTTGTCATTTTCCGCAGCCTTGATTTTTACAACTCAGATGATCTGGTAAAGATTGCCAAGCGCTC
>JASFJF010000287.1:0-5693 GCA_050122255.1 Desulfobacterales bacterium | reverse complement strand
TTGCCGTACGGCGGTATCCGTAGAAATGCTCGAGAGTTTCAAGACCCAGTATGATGCGCTTTTCATCGCCTGCGGACACGGGCGGACAATTGATCTTAAAATCGCGGGGGCGCAAAAAGCCGTAGATGGGCTGCAGTTTTTATATCGTTTGCGCACAAACGAAAATGTTTCACTGACAGGCACAGCAGCCGTCATCGGCGGCGGCAACACCGCTGTGGATGTTGCGCGTTCTCTGGTACGATTAGGCCTTGAACCGATCATCGTCTACCGCCGGCAAAGACAGGATATGCCCGCCTTCGATCCTGAGGTGGAGAAGGCTCTGGAAGAAGGCGTAAAACTAATGACGCTTCTGGCGCCGGTAACTATTGCAGATTCCAATGACGAACCGCCAACCGCAGATTCATTATTGCGTCTTCGCCTGCAAAAAATGAAGGTCAGCGACACCGAAATTAAAGGCCGCGCGCGGGTCGTGCCGGACGGAGATCGCTTCGAAACATTGCAGGTTCATCATGTTTTTACCGCCATCGGTGCTGAACCGGGCAAGACCGATCTACATTTGCCGGCTGATCGGCATGCAGCGATCCGTCTGAGCCATTGCAAACTGATGGCATCAGATATGCCCATCATATACGGCGGTGACCTCACCAATCGCGTCAAAAGCGTCGCCGATGCAATTGCGTCCGGCAAACAGGCGGCCATTGCGCTGGATAGTTACTTTAAATCCGGCATCGACGCCATCAAGGATACCGTGACCAGCTGCCAGGTGGGCCCTGGGCCCGCGGTCTCAATGTCAATATATCTTGGCCAGGACCGCAAGGAGCGCAATCCGCATATTGTCTCCGCCACTGAGATCAACACCCACTGTTTCAAAACCGCTGAGCGGCTTAGCGCACCGATCGCACCGGCCGAAGTTCGGATTCAATCATTTTTGCCGGTTGCGGCAAAGCTATCGCAAGAAGCGATATTGAAGGAAGCCCGGCGCTGCTTTAACTGCGGCATTTGCAATGGTTGCGACTATTGCCGGCTATATTGTCCCGACATGTCGGTCGTCATCAAAAATGAGCAGCGCACGATCAGCATGGATTATTGTAAAGGGTGCGGTCTGTGTGTGGCGGAATGTCCCCGTAATGCCATGACCTTGAAGGAGGAAGGGGTATGAAACAGGTCGCCGAAGGCAGCCAGGCAGTTTCAGAGGCGGTCCGTCTGGCAAAGGTTCAGGTGGTCGCGGCTTACCCGATTACGCCGCAAACCCATATCGTTGAAATGATATCCGAATACTGTGCCGCTGGAACCCTGGAAGCCCGTTTTATCTGTGTGGAAAGTGAGCATTCGGCCATGGCTGCCGTCATCGGGGCGGCCAGCAACGGTGTTCGCGTTTTCACCGCCACCTCTTCACACGGCCTTGCCTATATGCATGAGCTGTTACACTGGGCATCGGCTGCCCGTCTGCCCATCGTATTGGCGGATGTCAACCGTGCGCTGGGGCCCGGATGGAACATATGGCTGGATCAAACCGACAGCCTCAGCCAGCGCGATACCGGCTGGATCCAGCTGTATTGCGAAGACGGCCAGGATGCCCTCGACACGACCCTGCTGGCCTATCGTCTGGCCGAAGCGGTCAACCTGCCGGTGATGATCGTTATAGATGCCTTTTTTCTATCCCACACCTACGAGCCGATTGATATCCCCGATCAGAAGCCGGTGGATGCGTTTTTGCCGCCATTGTCGCCGCGCTTTCAGCTCGATATTGAAAATCCAGCGGCCTATAATCAGTTTGTCCCCCCACAGGCTTACATGGAAATGCGCTACAATATCCAGACCGCCATGCAACAGGTTCCGCAAATGGCTGAGCGGTTTGCGGCGGATTTCAACGCCATTTTTGGCCGTCATCCCCGCCTGGCGGAAGCGATTCATTGTGAAGATGCCGATATCATTTTGGTAACCGCCGGCACGACCGTCTGCACATGCCGCCAGGCGGTGAAACGCCTGCGCGCTGCAGGTGAACGCGCCGGCCTGTTAAAACTAAAAATGTTTCGTCCTTTTCCCATTGATTCTTTCAGACAGGCCCTCAACGGCAAAAAAAAAGTAGCCGTGGTGGACCGTAACTGCTCATTTGGTGCCAGCGGCATATTTGCCCAGGAAATCCGTGCTGCCATGTACGGGGCAGAATCGCCACCCCAAATTTTTGGCTATGTGGCCGGCCTGGGGGGACGTGATGTCACCCCGGAGACGATAGAGGATATTTACTGGCAGACCAAAAACAACGACAGCCCCCCGGCAGAAAACATGTGGATCGGACTTGATCCGGAAACGGTCGCATCATGGAACAACCCCGCATAACTGCAGAAGATTATTTTAAGCCGGGCCATCTTGGATGCCCGGGTTGCGGCGCCGCCATTGCCCTGAAGTTCGCATTGAAGATATTGGGAGAAAAAACCATCATGGTTATCCCGGCCAGCTGCGCCTCCATAATTGTGGGGCCTTACCCACAGTCGGCCGTAAAAATTCCCATCCTGCATACGGCCTTTGCCACTGCTGGCGCTGCCGCCAGCGGTGTGCGCGCTGCTTTGGATCTCAAGGGTGACACCGAAACCACTGTTGTCTCGTGGGCCGGTGACGGGGGGACATTTGACATCGGTTTCCAGTCGCTGAGCGGCGCAGTGGAGCGCAATGAGGACTGCATTTTTGTCTGTTACGACAACGAGGCCTATATGAATACCGGCGTACAGCGAAGTTCTTCGACCCCATTCGGTGTGCGCACGACCACCACCCCGGGACAGAGCTGGAAAAAGACCCGTAAGAAGAACATCATGGAAAGCATGGCTGCCCACCGGATCCCTTATGCGGCCACCGCCAGTATTGCCTTTCCGGAAGACCTGATGGCTAAATTTGAAAAAGCCAAGGCCGGCAGAGGCGGCGCGCGCTTTATTCATATATTTGCCTCCTGCGCCACCGGGTGGGGCGCGCCTTCGGATATGTCTGTTAAAATGGCGCGACTCGCTGTGCAGACCAATATATTTCCGCTTTACGAAATCGAAGACGGCATCCGCTATACCCTCAATTACAAGGGAGATCGCCCGGTAAAAGACTATCTGCAAACCCAAAAGCGCTTTGACCATCTCAGTGAGGCCGATATTTCACAGATTCAAGACATGGTGGCCGAGGACTGGGCCCTTTTGCTTCGCAAAACAGGTGACCTGCCATCCTGATGATAGCAATTCTACAACAGCCGGGATGGTCAAAGAATCAAATCCGAATATCGAAAGCCATAGATCTCATGAAGATACAAATTAAGGACTCGAGGAAACTGGCCGCCGGGCGCTGGTTGAACTTGTTTGATGTAAACTATACCGCCAGAACCGGGGAATATAAAACCTGGCAGGTCGTAACCCGTCAAAAACAACCCAAATGCGTCAGCGGCCATTACCGGCAGCCGGATGCGGTGGTGATCGTGCCGTTTCACGCCGTTGAAAACAAAATGGTCATTTTGCGTGAGTATCGCGTGCCTTTAAATGACTATGAGTATGGGTTTCCCGCCGGATTGGTCGACCCGGGTGAATCCATCGAGCAGGCCTCATGTCGCGAATTGGCGGAGGAAACAGGTCTGACTGTCAGGCAATTCATCAGGATCAGCCCGCCGATTTATTCTTCCGCCGGTATGACCGACGAATCCGTGTCCATGGTGTATGTGGACTGTGAAGGCGTGCCATCGACCCAAAAAAACACGGCTTCCGAGCTGATTGAAATTCTGCTCGTCTCACCCGCAGAAGCGCAAGAGCTGCTAAAGGATACAACCCTTAAATTTGACGCCAAAGCCTGGCTGGTTATCTCCCGATTTGCCGAGTCCTGACTTTCCACGTGAAGCCATGACCTGAATTTTATATGGATACAACCATAACAAAGCCCGGGACCGAAAATCCGATCGCCACCTCAGCTGTAGTGATTATTGCCGCCTATATTGCCGCCCAGCTGCTGTCGGATATCGGTAGCCTTAAAATCGCCCGGATAGCGGGTTTCAGTATTGATGCCGGCACATTCATTTATCCCCTGACGTTTACCATCCGTGACCTGGTCCACAAACGGCTCGGGAAACAGATTGCGCGTACCGTCATCATTTTAGCAGCCGGCATCAATCTGTTCATGGCAGGATTTTTTCAATTTGCCGCCTGGCTACCACAGGATGCCACCTGGGGGCTGGGCCGTGAATTTGCAAGCATTCTGGGCCCGGTATGGCAGATCGTTATTGCCAGTATAACAGCAGAAGTCATCGCCGAGCTCATCGATACGGAAGTATACCACTTTTGGGTGACACGAATTACACGACGATACCAGTGGGCGCGGGTGCTCACCAGCAATGCGGTTAGCGTCCCTGTCGACAGCCTGATCTTTTGCTGGCTGGCATTTGGTTTCACGCTGCCGCATTCGGTGGTATGGTCTATTTTTCTGTCCAATATCATCGTCAAAGGTCTGGTGACCGTCATCAGCCTGCCCGCAATTTATCTGGTAAGGGAAAAGGAAAACAATGGCTGAACAGCGCCTCGGAAAGCCGCCGGTCAGGTTGAAGGAAGACAGAGGAACAGATACGTATTATATTAAGTCAGGTTTGGGGTTGAGCCAGTCGGCCTGTGTACCCGTTTGCCTGTATGATAAACATCAAACGATACTGCGCTTGACCGGCTCAATAGCAAAATTTTGTTTTCCGGGGACCCTCACCCGGCCTCTGGAAAACCGGGATCCGCAAGGAAGAAGCATATGAAGTACACATGTCCGGAATGCAAAGCCACCGGTGATGTTCCTGATAACAGCATGGTTGCACCGACAACCCGGATAATATGCCAAAACTGCGGGGCAAAACTGACTATCGAGCAGGCGACCGGGCGGGTTCAGGTGCCAACCCATAAGCGACCTGCATCGGCTGCGAGGGACGCCTCCGGCCGCAAACCAAAATACGATATGTCACCGGTTTTGACCAGCCGGCCGATGGAAAAAGGCCGCAAAGATTATGTGGCTTTCGGCGTCTTCGCAGCGGTGATATGCGCATTGATTGTCATCGGTGTTTACCTTCCCCGGAGCCTAAAAACGGACATATTCAACCAGCCGATGAAAATGATTACCGAACTGGCCGATGACGTTGTCGAATATGGCAAATCTGTCTGGGGGCAGATTCAAAAGGAGCGCCGGCCCAAAAACAAACAGGCCCGCCAGGCGCAAAAGCACCTGCGCAAGGGTTATGACGACTACAAAGAGAATCGGCTCAAAGAAGCGCTGGCTAAGCTGAGTATGGCTATTGAGAGCGACCCGCAAAATTTTGAGGCCTATTTCTGGAGGGCCCGCGCCTATATTCGCATGGGGCAGTTTGACAGTGCCATAAAAGATTTAAATCGGGTCGTGGAAATAAATCCTGCCTACGGTCCGGCATATGATAATCTTGGCTGGCTGTTTATGCGCCGCAATAAATTTGATGAAAGCCTGACGCACCTGAACAAATCAATAGATTTAAAACCCGAGAACGGCTGGGCTCACTATATGCGCGGCCGGGTGTATTTTAATAAGGGAGACCTTCAAAAAGCCTTTGAAAATGCCAATAACGCCTGTCAACTGGGCAACAAAGATGGCTGCCGTGATGCCAAACGCTATCAATCTGAATTACCCCAAAACAAATGACGTTCACCGTGAAAACACAATACTATAAA
>JASFJF010000286.1:0-5706 GCA_050122255.1 Desulfobacterales bacterium | reverse complement strand
TCATCAAAATCAGACAGTTCGCTGTCGTCCGCCGTCAGTTGAAGTACATAGGTGCCAGGCTCTGAAAACGTAGCTGTGGTATCAACCAGGGATGAATCGCCGAATGTAACCGTTCCTGGTCCGCTTATTTTGCTCCAGGTGGTGGTAACCGTAGATGGTGGATTGGGTTTGCCATCATCCGTTACTGTACCGTCAAGAGTGGCATCACTTGGGAAATAAATCGTCTGATCGGTACCTGCATCGACAACAGGCGGCTGGTTAATTCCCGAGCCTGTGCCCGTACCGCCGGTTCGGGGTACATTGGCCTCCGTTATGTCAAAAGCTACCTCATTCAGGACCGGAATATCTGACTCAAGAAGAATGGCCGGGTCACCCTTAAACTGCTCACCGTCCCAGAGCGAATAACGAAGATCGTTTGAATAATCTTCGACCAGAAGGATTATCTTTTCCGATTTGGAGATGGGATGAAGGCGAACCAACCAGGGGTTTTGAAAGACCGGCCCCTGCGCTACTGTACCATCAGCAAGCGCCGTGCCCTTTTCCCAGATAATATACCGCACGAACGCGCTGCTCGATGGTTGCCAGACGACTAAGGCATCTTCACCTGAGGCCTCCCAGGTCACATCCAGGGCCTGCACCGCTCTAGACCCGCATGAGGTTTCGACCTCACGGGAATCAATCCAGGCATCCCCATCCCACACGGCAACTGTAATGTCATAAAACTTGTCTACCCCGGCCAAAACAATAGTGTCGCTTGCAGGATCGGCGGCAGCACGAAGGACGAACACGTCGCCAAAACCAGAGATCGTATTTTCAGGGCCCAGGGCAACTCCATTCCATACCCGGTATCTAATGGCTCCTCTGGCGGCCCAAAGGATGAGAGCGTCGCCGCTTTGCTGCTCGTAAACAATTCCCGCAATACCATGTTTGTCTGTGTCCGTGCTGCCCTCAATAACCCCCAAATCCGTAAACGCCGCTCCATTCCATCGAAAGAGCTGAAGTTCGTTATTCCAGCTCACCGTGGCGATCAGGATATCATCATTGCCGGGACACGATGCCATGGTAACCAGTCTTAATGCCCCGCTTGCAAGATTGAAGGCGGGCTGGGCGCTGGCAGAAAGCCAGGCAGTCCCGTCCCAGACATTGTAGCGCACCGTGGTTGTTCCGTCATAGCGACCGACCACCAGCGCATTGCCCGATTGGCTTTCGTAGGCGATGTCGAAGCACTTGTAGTTCATTTCGGCATTCGCAGTTAAAGTATGCGAATTGCCCCAGGATGTGCCATCCCACACGGCCAGTTTGATATCATCGTTACTGTCTAATACGCCTGCGACGATTTCTTTGCGGATGGGGCAGCCCTCAAGCTCTGTCCAATGAACACTGGGTGTTGCTCCTGTGGGAATGTCGGCAGGATCGGTCCACTGAGCACCGATGAGTCTGCGATATCTTGGTAATGAATTTGTTGAGCTTCCATAAGCGGTAAATACATTCGAGGGGATAATGTATTGCACATAGCTTTGCTGGGCGACAATATCCCTCATGGCGCCCACAGTTGCCACGGTTGCAAAGGTGGTCTCGGTGGGCATTCGCACCTTATATCCATAGCGTCCATCTCCCAAAGAATGCATGTAATACTTATCGGGTTCCGGTGCAAATACAGGATCGTTTAAAATGCGCCACAATGCGTGGTTTGCGGCACTTTCAGCCAGATAGTGAGCCTGCATGCTGGTTTTGCGGTTTAGCGTGATAGAAGACATCAGGCCGACCTTGTAAACGAAGGTCAAACCCATGGTGCTTAAAATGGCCAGCAGCACTAAAATGGCCACATAACCGAGTCCGGATTGCGATTTCATGAGCATGTTGATTTGGGATCTTTGCAAAAAGAAATTTCCTTACTTCACCCTTTTTCCGGATCTTTGGAATGTGTTTCTGGGATAAACATATTCAGTAAAAGTGATGCTTTCGCCGTCATCGCCGGTCAGCGTCAGGGCGATTAAGATCTTCTCCGGGGCTTCGTAGTTAACCTGAAATGCGGTGACATGATCTGACAAAATAATTGTTTGTCCAGCGCGTATATATGACACCTTGAGTGTGCTTGTGCCGCTATCAAAGGCGTAGACCACAGGATCAAGTGAGTCTTCATTTTTTAAACCATCTTCATCGTCATCTGTTACCGTATTTCCATTGTCGACTTGACCGTCGCCATTGTCGTCCATGCCAGCGATGCCGGACGCATTATCATCGTTGCTGTCATGAAGCGCATCTTCATCGACGTTGCCGTCTCCGTCATCGTCGTATCCGTTGGTAGGATCCTCTTCAGTTGCTCCGTCCTCATCATCATCACCATGCTCAAAAACATGCTCATCAATTAAACCATCACCATCGTCATCCACCCCGATAATTCCCGGTTCTTCGTCCCTTGACATTTCCGCACCGGTGTCCTCATCGATTCGTGGAAAAAGGGGATCTCCAAAATAAAAGTCATTGTCCTCATTGACGTAACCGGAAAACGCGAGGATGTCCCGCGTTGGCGAATGCGCGTTAGGGATTAAGAGAAAAGTAGAGCGTCTGACCCCATCGGTCATGTGCTCCATGGCAATTAAACCTTCATGATAAAGCTGGAAACGCGTCGAACCGTTTTTGTGGGATTCGAGAAGGACCGACAACAAGGGTATGGCAGCAGCTGCAATGATTCCTAATATGGCTGTGGCGAAAAGCAGTTCAACTAAGGTCAGGCCTTTATGGTTGATCGGTTTCATATTTTTCCCACCAAACCCTCAGGGGCAATTAAAATGGTTGTTAAACTGTGATTCGCCGATCCGGCCACGGACACAGTCACCTGTTTTGCTGCGGGCTCCGGGACGGTATCTCCATCCAGATCGACCGGCACCACATTCCAATTGATCGTATAACTTTGTCCTTTCACGGTAACGTTCTCCGATCCATCGCTAAGCTCTGTAAACGGCATTCCCACCAACAATTCCATTCGGCTGCGCAGATAGCCGTCTAACGGCATGCGAATCGCCTCTTCATCGATAACCGCATAAGAGCTCGAATACAGATACATGACGACCGACGCCAAGAGACCTAACAGCACCACCGAAAGCAGGACTTCCACGAGATTGAAACCACTGTTTGTGTCTATTTGTTTTTTCAGGTTGAAACGCATTTCCTATATTCCATTGCTCCGCAAACGCCTGCAGTTTAGTTAATTGCTCATGGTTACCTTGCCGGTCAGCTGGTCCAGCGTCACGATGATCTGGCGGGCCCCCAGGGTCAATGTAACAGTGCCCCCGTGCGAGGGTGCGCCCATCGAATCGAAGTAGACAGGATTGTCATTATCGAAATCTGATTGGCCGATGTCTATCCCGCTAAGTCGATGTTCATTATTGAGTAAAATTTGATAATCAAACCCTTTGTTTAAGGGATGCAGCATGAACTCGTAGGACCCGCTTTCAATATCAATTGCAAGCAGCACATCTCCTCCGTTAAACAGGTCAGCAGATGATTGGTAATGTTTTACGGCAATTTTATTTGGGGATTCTTCGATTACCACTTTGGTATTTTGGCCAGAGGTCTTGGCGGTTAGCTGAGCATATTCCAGGGCATTAACGACCTCTTCGGCGGCACCGGATAGGCGGGCTTCAACTATGGCAGAAGTCAACTGCGGCCAGCTGAGCATGACAAAAATTCCCAACAGTAATAATACGATCAGAGTTTCTAAAAGGGTAAAACCGGCAGAAAATAGCCGATTCAGGTTGGATATTGCGAAAATCGCATATGATCGGTTTTTCGTTGATTGCATTTCAAGCAATAAAATTCCATTTAGGACCCGCAAATGTTAAAAAATTCCCTCTGGATACGACCCGTTTATTTTCCGTATTGAGATCTTACCACAAAAGCGGGGTATGACATACTCAGCCCTCTCTCTAGCGGAAGAGGGCTATAACAGTAGGGTGTAACTAAATAGGGTAAATCTTATAAACCTTTGATGACCCAAGATGCAGCTGTTTTTGGCTGCATCGCTTGGATGCTTTACAACGTATCATGGCCCCCATCATTGGCCATCAGAACCCCTGTCTGCGGGTAAAATCTCCAGCCTGCAGTTCCGGCGGAGGCTCTTACGGTGATATCATCTTCAGCCGGATCACACACCACTGTGTTGTCATTATTATAAGGGTTTGTCGGTAACGTTACCGCTTTCAAGTAAGGTCCGTAAATATGGGTTGCGGTTTTAACTGCGGAAACAGCGCCATTTATATCCGTATATCGTGTGAGCTGCTGCAGAAAGGCCGTGGCAGACGCGGCCGCATCTGCCGTAGCTGTTCCGGTAATATCATTTTCGCCCGGATAGGTCTCAGTATGCTGATGGTAGTAAAGTTCGACTGCATTGCGCATGGATCCCAGATTTGATTGCAGCGTGTTTAACATTGCATCATCGGTTGACACGCTGATCTGGGGAATAATGAGCATCGCCAAAATCCCCAACAGCAGGACAACGATGAGCATCTCGATCAAGGTAAAACCGGCCTGTTTTTTGCGTTTCGTCCGTACCATTCAAATTCCCTCCTGTTTGAAAATTTCCTCTGAAATTATAATTATCTAATTTGTCCTGAAATATTATCGGCGAAAAATATAAAAACCTTTAAGATATTTTTGAACCTAATGCAGCGCATGCGCCAACTTGAAGAGGGGTAACACAACCGATGAAACAATCACCCCGACCATTGCACCCATCACAACCAGTGCCATGGGTTCAATCATGGTCGCAAAATTTTTCAGCTCGCGATCGACTTCAGCATCATAAAACTTCGCCAGGCGCAGCATTACCTCCGGTAAATTGCCAACTTCCTCACCGGTAGCAACCATCTGTTTAACCGAATCGAGGATAAACGGATAATCGGAAAACGGTCGGGTAAACTTGCCCCCCCCTTGAACGTGATCCTTAATGCGCTGGATAAAATTTTTAAAGAATCGATTCTTGATCGTGTCGCGGGTAACATCCAATGCCTGGAGAATCGGAACAGCACTTTCCATCAGATGACCCAGCGTCCGCAGCATGCTGCAGGTATTGATTTTGTTGGAAAGCCTGGATAGCAATGGAAGCCGAATGAACGACCAGTCGATGATGATTTGCCCGCGTTCGCTTTTTTTAAACAACGCCAGCCCGATCATACAACCGGCGAGCCCGATAAGATAAACCCACCAGTACGCCCTTAACGACGCACTGGCAGCCATTAAAAAACGTGTGGTCAAAGGCAGGATGTGTTCCTTGCCTTCAAAAAATGCGGTAAATTTCGGCAATACGCCAACCAAAACAAATACCACGACCACGAATCCCAGAATACATAAAAACATCGGGTACGTTAGTGCTGATCTTATTTGTGTAAGCAACGCCTGGCGCTTTTCCTGCATCTCAACCATGCGGTTCAGAATTTCATAAAGGAATCCACCGGTCTCACCGGCCTTTACCATGCTGTTATACACACTGTTAAAAACTTGTGGATGCCGCTTCATTGCATCTGATAGTTGCTGACCCTCCTCAACATCAAGCAGCATGCAATGGATCACTTCCTTGAAATCTGAATTTTGGGTCTGATTGCGGATGGCTTCCAAAGCATTTTTTAAGGGCGTGCCAATCTCCAGCATCAGAGAAAGCTGAGACGTAAAAAATATCACCTCTTTGGGTTTTATCGATTTACCAAA
>JASFJF010000285.1:0-5721 GCA_050122255.1 Desulfobacterales bacterium | reverse complement strand
TGCTTGAGCAAAACAGCGTAGTGGTCGTAAATGCACCCTGGGCAACGGCAGCTATGGTTGAAAATATTCTGGACAATCCCGTTTTAGCGCAACTTTTCGAATTTGGAATAGGAGCCGCAAGTCTTTTGGAAGTTAGCGTACCTGAAAATGCAACTGTAAAGGGAAAGCTCATCCGGGATATTGACATACCCAAAGGGTGCTTGATAGCAGCAATAATCAGAGACAGCCAATTTGTGGTTCCGCGCGGCGCAACATCTATCGAAGTTGACGATCGTGTCATCTTCATCGGACCGGCCTCAGCCATAAAAAAAGCATTCGATACATTTAAACTCAAACAATAAAAGGGCCCATGTTCTTTGCTTCGCTCTCAATGTCTATGGGCATAGAGTAAGATTATTTTTCCGGCACCACTCAGCCCCATCACAACTTCTCGTAACATCGATATGCAGGCAGCAAAAAAATGGTAATCGTATCAAAACGCAGAAATATGGGTAAAAATATCGGGTTTATATCAACACGGTTTGCGGGTGTTGATGGCGTTTCTCTTGAAGCCAGCAAATGGGCTAAGGTGCTCGAAAGTATCGGGCATGTGTGCTACTGGTTTGCGGGGGAGCTGGATCGGACCCCTACAAATTGCTTTCTTGTCCCGGAAGCTCATTTTCAGGATGAAGAAAATCAATGGGTAAACGAAAAGGTTATTGGACGAAAAGTGCGTGATATTTCTGTTACAGACGAGATCCATGCCTTGAGAAATGTTCTGAAAAGAAGAATTTATGAATTCGTGCGAAAATTTGATATCGACATCATAATCGTCGAAAATGCACTGTCAATTCCAATGCATATCCCTTTAGGGCTGGCTTTAACAGAAGCCATTTCAGAAATGCGTATCCCTACCATTGCCCATCACCACGATTTCTGGTGGGAACGAACCCGCTTTTTGATCAATTCTTGCTGGGACTACATTCGCATGGCGTTTCCCCCCAATTTGCCCAATATAAAACATGTTGTGATTAACTCTGCGGCACAAGAAGAACTTGCCCTTCGCACAGGGGTTTCCTCAACCATTATTCCAAATGTCCTCAACTTTGAAAATCCACCGACGATTAATGAAAAACGGGCGAGAAAGTGGCGTGACGAAATTGGCCTGGAAGACGATGACATTATGTTTTTAAATCCGACGCGGATTATCGATAGAAAAGGGATAGAGTACGCTATTGAACTGGTCAAAGAGCTAAATGATTTCCGATACAAGCTGGTAATTTCGCATGAGGGCAGCGATGAAGGGTTAAAATATGAAGAATCGATAAAGAACGATGCCCGGAAACACGGTGTAGACCTTCGGCTGTATAAAGCGCGAATCAGCGATCCCTTGAGCATAAATGCCAACAACCATAGCGGCTACTCCCTCTGGGACATTTACCCTTACGCAGATTTTATTACATATCCCAGCCTTCAGGAAGGATTCGGAAACGGGCTGCTTGAAGCCATCTATTTTAAAAAGCCCATCCTGATCAATCGATATGCCACATTTATCCGGGATATAGAGCCTAAAGGATTCAATTTTGTGGTCATGAATCGATTCATTACCCCTGAAATCGTTCAGCAGGTAAAGGGTATTCTTGAATCGCCTGAGAAAAAAAGAAAAATAGTAAATTTGAATTACAATATTGCCAGTCGACACTATTCCTTCGTTGATCTTCAAGAATACCTGAACAGCTTAATCGCTGCTTTCTTTGGAGCTAAATAAAGGGGTCGGGGAGTTTTTCTTAAATTGACAGCGGAATGCAATATCAGCGACTTCAGCGTGCAAACTCATCATTGAGGCAGTGTAGGTAAAGAACAGAATCCAGATATAAATTGTGCCGGGAAACAAAGACGAATACCGTAATACGCGTTAATGAATGCAAGCCCTAATTTAACTTGCTCACATACATCGTTTTACACTCCGGGCATTGAACAACACACGTTTGTTTCACGACGGCTTTTGGTCTTCCCGCCAAAGGCTCAACATGAATTGTTTCTAAAAGTACGTTGCCGCAACAAGTCCCTAATGGCTTGATCGGGCGGAGAGTATACGCGAGGCTTCGATACTCTGTGAGGGTAAATTTCTTTTCCATAATCATTATCCCTTAAGAATAATTAAAATTATGGTCATCAAATATTTTGTGTCGGGAGAAGGACCCTTACCAAACTACAG
Organism: Desulfobacterales bacterium; assembly: GCA_050122255.1. Classification (GTDB taxonomy): domain Bacteria; phylum Desulfobacterota; class Desulfobacteria; order Desulfobacterales; family JAHEIW01; genus JAHEIW01. The sequence goes on along the minus strand of JASFJF010000285.1, from coordinate 3,524 downwards.
AATTATATTGCCCTTTTAAAAGATAGCTGGCTGTTGCTTTATGGTGAAAAGTATCCTGGCTAATATCTGAAATCAACCTAAAACGGTGGATGCATGGTTGGGTTCCATTTCAGTTATCGGGCGATTTTTGCCCTGCCATTTTAAGCGGTAAACAGCCTCCTGGATGCGGAGCTCTCTACCATTAATCATTTCTTTAATGACCGGAGTGACCCTTCGGTACAATTTATATAACTCATCCATGAATTCGAGGTCAGAGATTTCAATCCATCCCTCATTTGCATCATATCTGACTTCATATCGAGGCATTTTGCTCATTATCCACCTCCTTGGTTGAAGATCAGTTGAACTTTCCAATCCCCCCTCTATTCACGGTCCTCGCACAATTCATGCCATAACAGAATCGTTGCCTGTCAAATTTAAGAATCTAATTAAGCTGTTAATATTAATGCAAATTTTCTTTCAGCTAAATCTGTATCGGCCAAAGCGCGACATCTGCGGAGAATGGAATGTGTAAACTTATTATGCGGTTTAGTGTCTAATTGGTTGACAGTTGGTGGAGACGATGACGAAAGGTGGCAATGGTTATGAATTTTCCATTATAGCCTCAGCATCGATGGTGATTTGCACTCAAAACAGGATGAGGGATCAAGACCCGATCCCATAATTCTGCCATAACCCTTGCCCGGCATGTTTACGTTTTTGGAAGCAGAGCGGCCACCGGACACACTTCAACACATGCCTGGCAGGTGTCGCAGGGTAATTGTTCGGTTTGCGGGTGGCCATAAAAAGCGATGACTGTATCGATTCCGCGCCTGGCAAAGGTTAATCCGGCGCGATTGTGCTGCTGGCGGCAGACATAGACGCATTTGCCGCATAGCACACAGCGGTTGGGATAGTGATCCAAAAATGGGTGGCGCGCATCGATGCGGGTTTCTTTCAGCAGTTGATCGAGGCCTCTGGTTTTTAAAGCGACTTTTAAAAATTTGGCCATATGCTGCAGAGCGCATTGACGATTGGCCGGGCAATTTTTGCAGTCCACATCATGGGTTGAAAGCAGCAGCTGCAAAGCGGTTTTCTGCAGTTGACGGACACCGGGGGTGTTTGTACGCACCGACATCTCCCGGAAAACCCGGATCGTACAGGCGCAAGCGAAAGGCTCGCTGCCCTCGATTTCAACGAAACACAGTCGGCAGGAGGCGGGTGGGTGCTGCATGCCCTTCAGATGGCATAGATTCGGTATGAAGATGCCGTTATCCAGACAGGCCTCGAGCAAATTGGTGCCTTCAGCAACCTCGATTTGTTTGTCATCTATTTGCAGGGCAATCATTGACCGTTTCCTTCAGTTTTTCAATCTTTTACCGGCTTTTCCGGGCGTTCGATGATGGGCGCTAGCTCCGGCGGCGATACCCTTCGCACAGCATCGTATTCCGGGGGACAGGCGACCACGCATTCCCCACATTTGACGCACAGGGACTGGTCGATACCCTTTTTACGGGTGCTGGTTGTAAACACTGCCTCTACCGGGCAGCATCCAACGCAGGCATCGCAGCCCCGGGCACACTTTTCCAGATCGATGTAAAAGGCGATCAAGGGCCGGCACACCTTACCAGGGCATCGCTTTTCCTTGACGTGGGCCTCATAATCTTCCGGAAAATATCGCAAAGTGGTTAATACCGGGGTGGGGGCTGTTTTGCCCAATCCGCACAGAGAACCGGCTGTGATGTCCTCGCTCAGTTTCGCCAGGATTTCAAGGTTTGTTTCCCGACCTTCGCCCTCGGTAATTTTTTCCAGCAGCTTGAGCAGATGAACCGTACCGATACGGCAGAAGGTGCATTTACCACAGGATTCTTTTTGGGTAAAATCCAGAAAATAGCGCGATATGTCCACTGTACAGGTATCTTCATTCATGACCACCATACCCCCGGATCCCATCATGGCGCCGGCTTCGGTCAGCGAGTCAAAGTCAATGGGTGTGTCCAGAAATGACTCGGGTAGACATCCGCCGGAGGGTCCACCAATCTGGACTGCCTTAAATTGCTTCTGCTGTGGAATGCCGCCGCAAATATCGAATATGAGGGTTCGCAGGGTCACCCCCATAGGAATTTCGACCAGACCCGGGTGAGTTACATCGCCGACAACCGAAAATATGGCCGTCCCCGGACTTTTCTCGGTACCTATTTGTCTGAACCAGTCGGCACCTTTTTGCAAAATGGGCGGCACCGATGCCAGGGTCTTGACATTATTGATCACAGTGGGGTTTCCCCACAGACCCTTTTCAACCGGATATGGCGGCCTCTGGGTTGGCATGCCGCGTAAACCTTCGATAGAGCTGATCAGGGCTGTTTCCTCGCCGCAGACAAAAGCGCCGGATCCCTGAAAGATTTCGATTTCAAGATCAAAGGAACTGCCCAGGATGTTTTGGCCGACCAGACCGTTGGCCCGCGCCTGGTGGATGGCATCGGTGATGATCCTGACTGCCAGCGGATATTCTGATCGGATATAAACGATTGCCTTATGGGCGCCGACGGCATAGGCACAGGCAATCAGGCCTTCTAAAACCTGATGCGGATTGCTTTCCAGAATCGTGCGATCCATATACGCACCTGGATCTCCTTCATCGGCGTTGCAGATAACCAGTTTGATATCCCGGGTCCTGTCAGCCGCCAATTCCCACTTGTCTCCGGTCGGAAAACCGGCACCACCCCGTCCCCTCAGGCCGGCAGCCTTGATTTGCTGAATAACTTCTCCGGGGGATCGCCGGAGCATGCCAACCAGGGTGTCATAGCCACCTTCAGCGATGTAATCGTAAATGTCTTCCGGATCGATGCGACCGCATTTTTCCATTATCACCCGTTTTTCCTGGTTGAACCGCGAAAATTCCATCACCCATGGAATCATATCGTTTTGCTCAATGGCACCCAGAACATGTTCGAAACAGGGGTCACCTTCAGCCAGAAAAAAATTGGTGAGCATCCGGGCCTTGCCAGGGTTCACATCGGCATAAAATACGGGGGGGAAGCCGGATTGAGGATGATCGATGATAACGTAGGGCTCTGCATAACAATGGCCGATGCACCCGACGGTATGGATCCGGGCCTCCAGTCCCCGCCGGGCGAGAGCCTGCTCAAAGGCATCTTTGGTTTCCAGAGCTCCGGAGGCAATCCCGCAGGTCGCCATACCGATATGAATTTTCGGTCCGCTTGCTTCATCAAATGCCTTTCGTCTGGCCTTTGCTTCCCGCCGGATTTCAGCAAATCTGGAGCGGGCCGCCGCGTTATTCGGGGGACTCATTTTTTTGTTTTTCTCTTTCCTGCATTTCTTTTTCAAGCCGAGTTCTCAACACCAACCCTTCCACTTTGCTGGGTTGCATATGACCGTGTACGGTCTCCTTTAGAACAACTACCGGAGCCAGGGCGCAGCAGCCGACGCAGGCTACACGATCCACACTGAATTCTCTGTCCGGTGTTGTCTCACCTTCTTTTATTTCCAGTTTGCGTTCAAAATTTTCAAGAATAATATCCCCG
>JASFJF010000284.1:0-5740 GCA_050122255.1 Desulfobacterales bacterium | reverse complement strand
GGGTGGCATGCGGTCCGTATGTATTTTTAACTTGCATTAATTTGTGCGCCACCGTATCCAGGGCCTCTTCCCATGAAATCGTCTCAAACTTACCACTGGCGCGTTTGCCAACCCTTTTTAAAGGACGGGTCAGACGATCGGGCGCATAGACTACATGTTTCTGGGAAAGCCCCCGGATGCAGGCTGTTAAACTTCGCGCTTGCTTGTTTTCGGTACCAATACGGGTAATCCTGCCGTCGACAACATGCACCTTGAGCAAACAACGCGCCCCGCAGTCAAAAGAGCAGGTGGTGGTGATCACTTTTTCATTCATACCGTTAAACATCTGTATAGATTGTGTAAACCACGAAGACACCAAAATCGAAAAGAAAGTAGTAATAATGTGTAGACCTTTTTGACCTCTGTGCCTTTGTGGTTATATACACAATCTCATACAATCGCGCCACCTGAAAATTGCGGGATTAAAGGATCAACAATTTTATCGGTGGCCGAAGGCATGCTTTGTTGACATCCATCTTCCTTTTTCAATATTGATAGCCATGAGAGCACAAAGAAATTGCCACTTTTAAGTCTATCTATTTTTTGGAGGACATTATGAACTGTAAGATCAAATCCAAATTCTCACGGCGCGAGTTTATGCGTCTGGCTGCGACGGCAACTGCTGCGTTATCGGTTGACTGGATCCAAGTGAACGCTCTAGCCGCTGCCATTGAGCCCAAGAAAGATTTTCCGGTGGTCGTCATCGGTGGCGGGTTGGGCGGGTTGAGTGCGGCAGCCCATCTGGCCCAAAATGGCTTTCCGGTCACTGTAGTCGAGCAACATGACCGACCCGGTGGTTACGCTACAAGCTTTGACCGGGACGAATATACATTCGAGGTTTCCTTGCATGCCACTGCCGGTGCCCGGGGTGGACTAAAAGAGTCCCTTGAAGGCGCAGGCGTGCTGGGGAAAGTCGAAACCGTCGAGCTGCCAGAACTGTGCCGCATCATCACGCCCGATCACGACATGACCTGGCCCCAGAAAGATCCGGCAGATATTGCCGAACAGCTAACGCAATTGTTTCCCGGTGAGGCCGGAGGGATTCAGGGCTTTTTCGACGAGATTTTGGGCGTCATAGATGAGGCCATAAAGCCGTTTGACCGCGATTCCTGGTGGGATTTGATCCGTTTTCCGATGACCCACAAAAATATGTGGGCTATCCGAAAAGATACTTTAGCGCAGGTACTCGATCGATATACACTCGATCCCAGACTGCGCACCATTTTATCAATCTTCTGGCCTTACTATGGACTGCCGCCCTCAAAGCTCTCCGGCTTTATTTACGCCGTTGCTACAGCCGGTTTTATTCGATTTGGTGGTCATTACATCAAACACCGCTCCCAGGACCTTAGCGATGCTCTTGTGGCGTCTATCGAAGATTCCGGAGGGCAGGTGCTGCTTCATACCGAGGCCATTGACATTACCCTGAAAAAGGGTACCGTCACCGGAGTGGTGCTGAATAGCGGAAAAAAACTCACCGCCAAAGCGGTGATTTCCAATGCCAGTGTACCGGCTACGCTGGATTTGCTCTCTCGCAACACGGCCCTCAAAGATTTGCCCCGCAAAGCAACCCAATACTCAGAAAAGATCAATGCCTATCGTCCTTCTATATCTTCATTTTTAGTCTGGCTGGGCCTCAACCGGGACATTCGCCAAACGGTCAAAGGTTATGAGATTTTTGTCACCGAGCACTACGATCCGGAACGAAGCTATCAGGCCTGTTTGGCCTGCGATCCGGGCAACAGCGGGTTCGGCGTTGCCATTTACGATAATGCCTTCAAGGGCTACTCTCAGCCAGGCACCTCCACCGTCCAACTGCTGATCCTAAGCGGCTATGGGCCCTGGAAACCCTATGCGGATGATTATTTTGCAGGTCGTAAAAAAGCCTATTATAAGTTTAAAGAAAAAATCGCGCTGGCCCTCATCGAAAAGGCTGAACAGCGAGTCATTCCCGGGTTAAGTTCCATGATCGAGGTTATGGAAGCAGCCACTCCGCTGACCAACGTTACCTACACCCGCAACCCAGAAGGCGCCATTTATGGCTATGAGCAGGCGATGAACAATGCCTATATGAACCGCCTTCAAAACACTACGCCATATAAAGGCCTCTACCTGGCATCGGCATGGAGCAACCCGGGCGGCGGCTTTCAGCCCTGCCTGGATTCCGGTGCACTGGCATTCAGAGCGCTGATTAAAGATTGGGGAGGTTAGGCGTTCATTGTAGCATTAATTCATGGCTGCAAAGTACGATTAAAACTTATAATTTTATGGGCGTCCCTCTAAAAAAGCTGGTGAATACATGAAAGTTTTTGAGCGCCACTACCCGGTTGTGAGTGTTATGTTAAAATCCTCAGCACGCGCTTCGGTATAGAACCCAGCGTCTTTGAGGATTTGCAACTGCTGAAAAAAAGCCGGAATGCCGGCCTCAATATAATCGATACCTCCTCCGGCCAGCTGCAAGATTACCTGTCCCGCAAAGCCTTTAGCCTTAACAAAGACCAAGACCAGGCCTGTGACGGCACGGGTTAGGTTCTGGTGCGCCATCAAAATGCCGTCTTCGGTGTTGGATTTTATAAAAAAATCAAATTATTGTGTCTAGTTTGGTTCCAAAAAGCCGAGTTTCTATGTAAGTTCCCCCAGATTGTTGCGACTAAGGCAGCAAAAATCTGACATTTTCGCAAATAATGATTATTATTTAGGTGCTAACACGGTAATCCATCGGATTATATGGAGCTAAATATGATGAAAACACTACTTACAATTGGAGCCCTATTTGTAATAGGTATCGTTTTATTGGGATTTCAAAATACAACCGATAAAAAGATAAAACAGGAAGAAAAGAGTTCCCTTATGAATACAAAAGATACGAAATATAAAACCGCAACATTTGCCGGCGGCTGCTTCTGGTGTGTTGAATCGGATTTTGAAAAAGTCGACGGCGTGATAGAGGCTATATCCGGCTATGCTGGCGGAGACGTGCCCAACCCGACCTACAAGCAAGTGTCGGCCGGTGGCACCGGTCATACCGAAGCGATTCAAGTGACCTATGATCCGGACAAAATCACCTATAAAGAATTGCTGGATGTACTATGGCGGCATATGGATCCCACTGATGCCAGCGGGCAATTCGTAGACCGCGGCTCCCAGTACCGACCGGCCATTTTTTATCACGATGAAGAGCAGAAACGCATTGCTGAAAAATCCAGAGCGGAGCTGGAAAAATCGGGGCGTTTCTCTAAACCGATCGCCACTGAAATTGTTCCGCTGACTCAGTTTTATCCGGCCGAAGACTATCACCAGGATTACTATAAGAAGAATCCCATTCGCTACAAAATGTATCGCTACGGCTCCGGTCGCGATCAGTTCCTGGACAGCAAGTGGGGCGCTGAGGCCAAACCCGCTGCCCGGACAATGAAAACCGGTGATAATCCCGAATATTCAAAGCCCAATGATGCTGAGCTCAAAAAGCGGTTGACGCCCCTGCAATACAAAGTGACCCAGCGAGACGGCACCGAGCCGCCCTTCAACAATGAATACCATGATTACAAAAAGGAAGGGATTTACGTGGACATTGTTTCCGGTGAGCCGCTTTTTTCCTCAAAGGACAAGTTTGATTCCGGCACCGGTTGGCCCAGTTTTACGCGCCCGCTGGTGCCTGAAAACATTGTCGAACATGAAGATCGCAAACTTTTCATGGTGCGTACCGAGGTACGCAGCAAACATGCGGATTCCCATTTGGGGCATGTGTTTCCCGATGGCCCGGCGCCCACCGGTTTGCGCTATTGTATCAATTCGGCTGCTTTAAGATTTGTCCCTAAAGAAGACCTGCAAAAAGAAGGGTACGGTCAATATTCACAGTCTTTCAAATCTACCCAAACCGCGAACTGATGGGCAGAAAACCAAAAAGGGAACCCGCGCTTCGGGTTCCCTTTTTTGCGTACGAGTGCAGTACGGCCGTTAATGCAATGCACAATCGTTGGTGACACTGACCGCTACGCACAGCAGTATTTTTGTGCCTGGAAGTAAAAGGCAAACCTTCCCGTTTGATCTGTTCTCACGCAAAGCCGCAAATAAAAATAACATCATTTTTAAAATAAGCCCCTGGCCTCTTAGCGTCTTTGCGTGATGCATCTTGACGCATTCAATGGGGCCAAGTCAGGACTACAAGAGGTGTCGTCTTATACCTGATTTCGTTCTGGATGGACGCCTTGGCGCCTGTAAAGATGGTTTTGCGGATTGGGTCTTTTTTTTCTTTTTGTAAAACCGGCTGGCCTTGGCGCGGTTGCCGCAGGCGCGCATGTCACACCAGCGCCGGCTGTGGTTGCGGCTGACGTCCAGAAACAGCCATCCGCAGGTCGGGTCCGCGCATTTTTTTATTTTCCGCCATTCTTCGGAAATCAATAAATCAGCTGTGGAACGGATAACCGGGTTAAGGATCCAGTCCAGTCCAGTTTTATTTACGGACATGTCCCATTCAAACCCATCGGGTGTTTTGACAATATGCGAGAGCGCCATCATTTCGGAAAGATAGTTATTAAAGGCTGTTAAATTTTTTTTTGCCGGAGGCGCACCCTCCAGGATTGAACAGAAAATACTGTAGATGATTTCCCGCAGCTCGATGGCTCGAAGGTGTAAGCGCTTTGCCTGGGAGCGATATTCAATTGATTGAACGGCTAATCGTTTCGCCTCATCGGATGACATGGTCCCCACATGTCGAGACCAAGCGATAAGATCCTGATAATTATTTAAATATTCTCCAATATCGTTGCAGCCATAACAATGTACCGTATTGACAAAATCAAGACATAAGCGGCCGCCTAGCAGCTTAATGGCGCCTGCATCCCTTTTCGCGCTCACTGAGTCCCTCCCGAATAAAATAACCGGTAAAAATCACTTGACAGGTTATAATAAATGAATTACTTAGTTAACCATTAAAAACTTAATAGATGGTTAGGCACTTGTCAAGGAAATTATGCCGCTCACAGCATTATGAAGTCAGAGCTGAATTGAAAGCCTGATGTCGGAGGTTGAACATGTTTACAACAGATGAAATCAACGGGCAACTGGTTGAAGATATCAAAGCGAAGGGCTGGCAGGCTAGCTTCGTATCGATTGAGCGCGTCAAAGACCTTGAAGCTGAAATTGGGGCTCGCCGCCAAAAGGGCCTGCTGGATCCGGTTTTGTTTGACGAATACCTGGCGTCTTTTGATTTTGCCTGTGAGCGCAGACTGATAGATGCCCGCTCTCTGATTATCATTGGCGTGCCGCAGCCCCAGGTTCAAGTTGTCTTTGAGGTTGGGCACCAATCGATTCCGGTGATTATCCCGCCTACCTATGCGTTTTCGATAGACCAGCTGGTGATCGCCAGGCTGAATTCTTTTTTTTCATTCACTTCATATCATTTTAAACAGGTGCGCTTGCCTGAAAAACTGCTGGCTGTGCGCAGTGGCCTGGCCCAGTATGGAAAAAACAATATCTCCTATATGCCGAATCTAGGCAGCTTCTACCGGCCGGTGGTGTTTATCTCGGATATTCCCTGTGAAGCCGACGGCTGGGAAGCGCCCACCGTCATGGCCCAATGTGAAAAATGCACGGCCTGCATGAAAGCCTGTCCTAGCGGCGCCATTTCCTCGGAGCGCTTCCAGCTGCATGCCGAGCGCTGCCTGACCTTTTGCAATGAGAGCAAACGGGATTTTCCGGA
>JASFJF010000283.1:0-5743 GCA_050122255.1 Desulfobacterales bacterium | reverse complement strand
TATCATGATTAAAGAATTTATTTCAAAAGTCGTTAAGGGCGAAGATCTCACAGAAGCCGAGATGGAACAAGCCATGACGGAAATAATGATCGGAACCGCCACACCGGCCCAGATCGGAGCGTTTATCACAGCCCTGAGATTAAAGGGCGAAACGGTCGATGAAATTACCGGTGCGGCCAGAGTTATACGAGCCCGGGCCACAAAAATAAGCGTCAATAACCATTTGGTTAACATCGACCGCGATGAGATCAATATTGATGATGAAACGATTCTTGATATTGTCGGTACCGGCGGCGACGGAACCCGAACGTTTAATGTATCCACCACAACTGCATTTGTTGCTGCGGGCGGTGGAATAAAGGTTGCAAAGCATGGAAACCGGGCCGTTTCCAGTCTATGCGGAAGTGCGGATGTGCTTGAAAACCTGGGCGTTAACCTGGATGTTACCAGTACCGATGTGGAGAAGTGCATCAAGGAAATCGGCATCGGTTTTCTTTATGCTCCGATATTTCACGGCGCGATGAAGCATGCAGCGGGACCCAGACAGCAAATTGGTATCCGCAGTATTTTCAATCTCCTTGGCCCCGTGACGAATCCGGCCGGTGCCTCGGTTCAAGTTTTGGGGGTGTATGAGAAAAACCTGACCGATAAGATCGCTACAGTCCTGAAGCGGCTGGGGACCAGAGAGGCCTTTGTGGTCTGTGGGGAGGGAACATTTGACGAAATCAGCATTTGTGGCCCGACAAAGGTTACACATCTGAAAGACGACAAAGTTGACACATTTCAGATGACACCGGAAGAGTATGATTTAAAGCGGGCGGGGCTGGAGGATATTGTCGGCGGCGATGCAAAGGAAAATGCAAATATTACCCGGCAGGTTCTGGATGGTCAGAAAGGCCCCAAAAGAGATATGGTTTTGCTGAATGCATCGGCAGCCTTTGTGGCCGCAGGACTATGTGACAATTTTAAAGAAGGCATTCGGATCGCCGCAGATTCCATAGATTCCGGGAGGGCTCAGGAAAAGCTCAATCAATTGATTGAATTCACACACCAGTGCCAGCCATTTGTGCGTGGGTAGCGACCAGGAGATGGGTGTGCATAATCGATTAGCAGAGATACTGGCCCGGAAGCAGAACGAAGTCAACAGGCTGAAAAGAGCCATGCCGTTCAACAGGGATATGGAGCGGCTGCATTTGAGAGATTTTAGCGCGGCCATATCGATACCGCAGAAGATAAACCTGATTGCTGAGATCAAATTTGCCTGTTTTGAGAAAAGATTTTATTATCGATGCGGTTTTGGTCGGCTCGTCATTGATGCGGAGTGGGGACCTGGCGCTAAAAACAAAAGTAATCGTCAACGCCGGTAAAATGCGAAATGAATAACGTAAAAATCAAAATTTGCGGTATCACCAATATAGAGGATGCATCGTTGGCAGTCGAACTGGGCGCCAACGCCCTTGGGTTCGGAATCAAGAAGAAATCCGATATTGATTTCCTAAAGGGTAAAGCGGATATTGCCGTTATTGGCTCTCAAATGTTGCGCGTAGTGGAGCAAAAAGGTGTTGCTGCGGTAGGAGACTTCATTTGCAGTCTGCGTTGAGAAAAATGCAACCAAAAGCGGCTGTTAACAAAATCCTTGACACCCATTTCTGACTAATGTATTCAGTTTCGAAATAATTGCGCAGTGAAAGGATTTTCAATTCATGTCTTTGTTCTCAGGCAGCGTCTATTTTTATTTCTGGTATTTATACGGTACCGGTCTGCCTGAGGTACACTGATTCAGCCAAGACATCTTAGCAAAGTAATCAGCCGCGGGCAGACGAAAGCTCGCGGCTTTTCGTTTTTAAAAAGCCGTGAAAAATCTTCACGGCTTTTTTTTGAAGCTATCTTAAAAATGCATCTAACACGAAACTTGAAGGACGAAAAATGAACACAACTACGGATGATCTGCGAATTAGGGGATACCAGCCGCTGACAGCACCGCACATTTTAAAAGAGGAAATTCCGATCAGTAACGCTGCCCATGAAACGGTTGTTTTAGGAAGAGCGCATATTGAAGCCATCCTGCGCAAAGAAGATCGGCGCCTGCTGGTAATTGTGGGGCCGTGTTCCATCCATGACGAAAAGGCGGCCCTTGAATACGCATCCCGCTTAAACCGGCTGAGACAGCAGGTGGTTGATACCCTTTTTGTGGTCATGCGGGTCTATTTTGAAAAGCCCCGTACCACCGTGGGGTGGAAGGGAATGATCAACGATCCCGACCTGGATGGCACCTGTGACATGACAGCCGGATTGCGCAAGGCACGCAACCTGTTAAGGCAGATCAATGAAATGGGACTGCCCGCCGCCACTGAGATGCTGGATACGATCACCGCGCAGTATGTGGCCGATATGGTGAGCTGGTCGGCCATCGGGGCCCGCACGGCCGAATCACAGACCCATCGCGAGCTGGCCAGCGGCTTGTCCATGCCGGTGGGTTTTAAAAACAGCACCGACGGCAATTTATCATCGCCCATCAATGCCCTGATGGCAGCCCGTGCGCCGCAGAGTTTTCTCGGGATCGACCAGGACGGCAAAACCTGTGTGGTTAAAACCAGCGGCAATCCCTGGGTGCATATCGTCCTGCGGGGCGGCAAAAGGCCCAATTACGACCCCATCAGCCTGGAGGAAGCGCGCTTAAGACTGATTGAAAAAGATTTGCCACAAACGATTATGGTGGATTGTTCACATGCCAATTCCATGAAAAAATTCCAGGGCCAGTCAGTGGTCTGGAAAAACGTGATCGGCCAATATCTGGACGGAAACGAAGCCTTGATCGGTTTGATGCTCGAAAGCAATCTGCATGAAGGCAATCAAGCGTTCACCGGCGACGTGTCCACTATGAAATATGGTGTTTCTATCACAGACGAATGCATTTCATGGGAAACCACCGCGCAATTGCTGCTGTGGGCGCATGAAAAACTAAAGGGTTATTTAAATTCGGCTGCAGCATGAGATAAAAATTGAAATTCCTTAAATATTCAATTTACAATCTGCAATTTTCAATCGCATAAACATGGAAACGATCACAATAGATACGGCTTCAGGTCTATCACGTATTTTAATCGCCGAGCGATGGGTAAATTTGCAGCGCTACATTCCGGTGGCCAAACCGATTATCATCACAGATGTGAATGTGGGCAAACTGTATGCTCTGGACGCCATTGCCGGCGACGTGATTACCATCGGTACCGGGGAGACGATCAAGACCCTGGATACTGTAGAAGAAATTTACGCGCAGCTGCTATCGTTTCAGGTGGATCGCTCCGCGTTTATTGTCGGTGTCGGTGGCGGCATTGTTTGTGATATTACCGGATTTGCGGCATCCACGTTTATGCGGGGGGTGCGGTTCGGCTTTGTGGCCACCAGTCTGCTGGCGCAGGTGGACGCCAGTGTGGGTGGCAAAAACGGCGTTAATTTTCAGGGATATAAAAACATGGTCGGGCTGTTTCATCAGCCTGAATTTGTGATCTGCGATCTTGACGTATTAAAAACCCTGCCGCCAAAAGAAATCTCGTGTGGTCTGGCAGAAATCGTTAAACACGCCGCCATCGCAGACGCCGATCTATTCGATTATCTGGAAAAGCATACTGAAAGTATATTGGCCCTGGACCCTGAAGCGATTGAAAAGCTCGTGCTGAGATCAGTGGAAATCAAATCGGCGATTGTCAGCCGCGACGACACCGAAAAAGGGGAGCGCCGTTTACTGAACTTCGGTCATACCTTCGGGCATGCCATTGAAAAAGTTAGCGGCGTGTCCCACGGCGAGGCTGTCAGCATGGGCATGGTGATGGCCTCGGCTTTGTCGGTCAAAAGAGGCCTGCTGTCAGAGCGGGAGAACCGGCGGCTGCGCAAATTGCTCAAAAGGCTGCAGCTTCCCAACGATTTTGCTTCCGCTCCGCGAAAAATCATGGATGCCATCACCAAAGACAAAAAAAGGGACGGAGACCGCATCCATTTCGTTTTGCTTGCTGGTATGGGCAATGCCGTGGTAAAGCCGATCGCCATAGAAGAACTCGAGGAGACGCTTTATGCCTGAATCAAATACAGATATTTCAGTGCTGCGCCTGGCCATCGATGAGATCGACGCTAAAATTTTGAATTTAATCAACCAGCGGCTTTTACTGGCCCAGCAAATCGGCGCGGCGAAAAAACAGGGCGGCATTCAGGTTATCGATCACCGACGCGAAAAAGACATCATGGACCGTCTGCGACGCAAAAACAAAGGACCACTGGATGGCGATGGTCTGCAGGGTATTTTTAGAGCCATTATAGCCGCCGGCCGCAGTGCCCAAACAACAGATGGAGGGCCACAATGATTGATGCCCGCACATCCCTTTTTGGCCTGATCGGCAACCCGGTGGACCACAGCCTCAGTCCGGTGATGCACAATCAGGCGTTTGCGGAAACCGGCTGCAACGCGGTTTATCTGGCATTCTGCGTCTCAGAACCGGGTGCCGCAATTAAAAGCTTCAGGGCATTGAATGTGAAGGGGGTCAGCGTCACTTTGCCTCACAAGGTGGCTGTTATGGAATACCTGGATGACATTGAAAAAACCGCTGCCAGCATCGGCGCAGTGAACACCATCGTCCGTCACAACGGCAAGCTGATTGGTTATAACACCGACTGCCAGGGGGCTATCAAGGCCTTGCAGACCCAGACAACCATAGACGGAAAGGCGGCGGCGATCATCGGCGCCGGCGGGGCGGCCCGGGCCATCGGATTGGGATTATCAGGCGTTGCGAGGCGCCTGACCATTCTGAATCGCACCCGAAAAACCGGCGAGCGCCTGGCCGCCGATCTGAAGGCCGATTTTTTGCCGTTGGAGGAATGCCAGCCGAAGCGTTATGACATTATGATCAACACCACACCGGTGGGCATGCATCCGGATACCACGGCGACGCCGATCGCCAGACAAGCGTTATCCAAAGAAATGGTGGTCATGGATATCGTCTACAATCCATTGAATACCCGGCTTTTAAAGGAGGCCGCCGCTAAAGGATGCCGCACCATCACTGGTCTGGACATGTTTGTCTTTCAGGGGGCGCTTCAATTCGAGCTGTGGACCGGCATACAAGCACCGGTGGAAGTTATGCGAGCGGCGGTTCTACAGGCGTTGCAGACGAATTTTTAAGTGGAGGGAAATGAAAATAATTACGCCTCATAGAATTAGAAGCTGCCAGGTAACCGTTCCCGGCTCAAAGAGCTATACGCACCGCATGCTGATCGCTGCGGCCCTGGCAGACGGGGCGTCTGCCGTTAAAAACGCTTTGATTAGCAGAGACACGCTATTGACCATGCACGCCCTCCGGCAAATGGGGATTCAGATTACCGTCAACGATACGGATGTGCGCGTTGAGGGCACCGGCGGCTGTTTGGCATCCTGCGCCACGCCTATTGATCTGGGCAACTCCGGCACGTCCATGCGGCTGCTCGCCGGCGTGGCCGCGCTGGGCGAAGGAACCTACACCCTGACCGGTAATGCCCGCATGCAAAAACGGCCTATACAGGATCTTCTGGATGCTTTGCAGCAAATAAATGTTCAGGCCCGATCGGTTAACGGCAACGGCTGCCCACCAGTTGAAGTGAACGGCACAAAAATCAACGGCAAACAGGTGGAGATCAATTGTCAAAATAGCAGCCAGTATCTTTCCGCGCTGATTTTGATGGCACCGCTCACACCACAGGGGCTTGATATTCAGGT
>JASFJF010000282.1:0-5747 GCA_050122255.1 Desulfobacterales bacterium | reverse complement strand
AAAAGACTTGCCGCGAAACCACTGCCCATCCGAAAACTGAGCCTGGCGGCCGGAGACATCGTTCATTACCGAGAATCCGGCAACGTAATCCAGGGCTTTTGAAGCTGCGATGCGCTTGCCTGCTTTTCCGATGATAACCGCCAGTTCAGCCTCCCAATCGATTTGATCGCAACTCCGGGGCAGCAGAATCGGGTCAAACGGCCCGGTAAGGGCATTGGGCGTTTTGGCAAACAAAAGCGGTTTTTGAGGCTTTTCAAAGCCGCTTTCTTCTCTGTGGTCAAGATAATTCAAGCCCAAGCAGATAATCTTCGAAGGCCTGTTTATCGGGCACCCCAGGCGAACATCCAGCTTTTGACCCGGATCCTTTATCTTCTCTATCCGCCGCAGCCAGCCGTCTGAAAAGAAGCGTTCGCCGATGTCCGGAATATCGGGGAAAATGCCACGCAGGTCGACGATTTTGCCAGCCTGCCAAAGACCCGGTTTTTCCCGACCGGCAGTCCCGAAGCGGATTAACCGCATGGGTCAACTCCCCGGCGCTTGGCGCCATCTTCAAAGCACTTCTTCCCGTACCAGTTAATCTGCCTGCAGATACCGCGAATCATACTGACCTCTTTGGCCCGCAATCTCATGCGGGTGCCGAAATGACGCAGGTTGTTCATAAAATAATCGGGGTTGTCCGGCTGTATGTAACTGATTTTAACCAGCACATCTTTCAATTGGGCATACATCCCATCCAGTTCATGGCGGTTGGCGAGTCGCGGCACAAACGGCATGCTGTCTAAAGATCTATTTCGCCGCAGCTCATAGCATATGATCATCACGGCCTGAGCCAGATTCAATGAAGAAAATTCAGCTGTTGGTATGTTGACCAGCCGATGGCACAGACGCAGATCTGCATTGGTCAATCCGCGATCTTCAGGGCCAAACACAAGCCCCACTCGATTATTTTCGGTGATGGGTGCCAGTATGGGGGCCAGACGGTCTGCCGGGATCACAGACTGGCGTTGCCCGCCGAGGCGCGCCGTTGTCCCAATCACATAATTCAGAGGCTTGAGCGCTGTCTGTAGGTTTTTATAAACCTGCATTTGTTCGACCACTTTACGGGCCGTATGGGTGGCCATTTTCAAAACGCGCGCCAGATCACAATTTTGAGGATCGACCACACGCAATTGATCAAAGCCCATGTTGCACATCGACCGGGCGGCGGCGCCGATATTTTCCGGGTAGCGCGGCCGGCATAAAATAACCGAAACATTCTTTGAATCGATGGCAGGCATTAGCTGACCATTTCAAGGTTGTTAAAAAAATAGGCCATTTCAAAGGCTGCTGTTTCAGGCGCGTCAGATCCATGCACCACGTTTTTTTCGATATCGGTGGCAAACTCTTTGCGAATCGTCCCTTCGGCTGCCTCTTTGTAGTTAGTGGCGCCCATCAGTTCACGGTAACGGGCGATGATATCTTCACCCTCCAGCACCATTACCACGGCCGGCCCAGAGCTCATGAAATTCGTCAGGCTTTCAAAAAACGGCTTTCCCTGGTGCACGGCATAAAAGCCTTTGGCCTGCTTTTTCGATAGGTGTATCATCTTCATCGCGATAATTTTAAAATCGTTACCCTCCAGGCGCTTTATCACCTCTCCGATAATTCCGCGCGCAACGCCGTCTGGTTTAATGATGGCCAGTGTTCTTTCCATAATGTTGTTTTATACTCCTTTCATTATTGGATTAAAATCTATCTCAAAAATAGTAGATTACGCTCAAGGACAAGGCGTCGATTCGGTTTGAAGGCGGAGCGTACACGGAGTACGTGAGCATTTTAAACCGATTCGCAACGCAGTCCTTGAGCGTTAGATACATTTTTGAGTTAGATTTTGGTTGAGGGTGCCATAACAAACGCTAACCCCCAAGTCAACGTGCTTTTAATGCAGTTGACAAGCAAAACACCAAATTTTATTATTGTACAATTGAATAAACGTGAGGAACAGCCATGCCCATCTACGAATTCTATTGTGATCACTGCAATACCATCTTTAATTTCTTTTCAAAAACGGTCAACACCCGCAAAAAGCCAAAATGC
Source organism: Desulfobacterales bacterium (assembly GCA_050122255.1). Classification (GTDB taxonomy): domain Bacteria; phylum Desulfobacterota; class Desulfobacteria; order Desulfobacterales; family JAHEIW01; genus JAHEIW01. The sequence continues at coordinate 3,671 of JASFJF010000282.1, read as the reverse complement.
CCCAAATGCAAGACCAGGACCCTATCACGGCAGATGTCGGCTTTTGCTTTTACCGGTAAGGCTAAAGAGGACGGGGACCTTGACGACATGCCGTTTGATGAAAATAAAATGGAAAAAGCCATGCAAATGCTGGCCGGTGAGGCTGATAAAATCAATGAAGACGATCCGCGTCAGGCCGCCAACCTGATGCGCAAACTGTCCGATATGACCGGGCTTGAACTGGGAGACGGTATGAATGAAGCCTTAAAGCGCATGGAAGCCGGCGAAGACCCGGATACGATCGAAGCTGAAATGGGTGATCTTTTAGAAGAGGAGGACCCGTTTTTGATGCCGGATAAAAAGGCGGCCAACCCCGGGAGCAAGCGCCGGGCACCGGTCAGAGACGATAAATTATACGATTTATAAAGAACCTGAAAAATCCGAAGCACGAAACGGGAAATCCGAAATAAATCCGAAATTCGAATATTCAAAACAGTTTTGAATTTAAGGCATTTGATATTCGATATTGTTTCGCGTTTCGAGATTCGAATTTCGAATTTAAGTTATATGATCAACCCTCATTCGTTAATTTTTTTACAAAGTCAAAATTGAAAGACAATGAATACGAGCGGATAAAGGCATGGATAAGGAAATCCGTGATAAAATAGAAATTCAGCAGGGTGATATTACCCAACTGGACGTCGATGCGATCGTCAATGCAGCCAATACGAAGTTGCTGGGGGGTGGGGGCGTCGACGGCGCTATTCATCGTGCCGCCGGTCCTGAATTGTTGGAAGAGTGCCGCACCATCGGTGGCTGTCCTACCGGTGAAGCCCGCATATCAGGAGGATACAACCTGACTGCGCGCCATGTCATCCACACCGTTGGCCCGATATACAGCGGCAAGCCGCGCGATAGCCGGCTGCTGACCAATTGCTATCTCAACAGTTTAGCTCTGGCCGTTGAAAATAATCTCAAGACCATTGCCTTTCCGGCGATAAGCTGCGGTGTGTATGGATATCCGATTGAATCGGCCTGCAAAATTGCTGTGGACACGAGCATCGACTTTTTAAGCCGCCACCCATCATTGGAAAAGATCATTTTTATCCAGTTTTCGCAAAAAGATTTTGAGGTGTATGCGAACTATATAAATTCAATTTTTTAGGTTTTAGATTGTCATTTCTTTGAAATTTATTGGATATATCTTTCACCGCGAAAACGCGAAAGTTAAAAAGCACGAAATTTTATTCTTTGCCTTTTCGTGTTTTCGTGGTTTATTTATCCTTTTCGGTAAAGCTAATCGCATCTAAATGACGCTTATTTTAAATTTGACAAATTGCAGTGCTATCATTAAGATTATATAGTTATACCAAAGTGATCAGAATATGCACACCAAGCTGATAATACGCAAGGAGGGCTGAACTATTATGGTTGAAGTAACCGAGGAAGCGGCTAAACAAATTCAGGAATATTTTAAAGACAAGGAAGTCACACCGATTCGAATATTTTTAAATTCAGGCGGCTGAGGAGGCCCCTCGCTGGCCATGGCTCTGGATGAGCCCAAAGACAACGATAAGGTATTCGATGTAAATGGTTTCCAGTTTATCATGGAAAAGGAGTTTTACGACAAGGCGCAACCCGTGAAAGTCGACTTTTTAGGATATGGATTTAAAATTGACTCCAATATAGAGTTCGAAGCCAGCAATTCCGCCTGCGGAAGCTGCAGTACATCTGGCGGTTGTGGCGAGTAAAAAGGCCGCTCTAAATTTCACAAAGGCGACACTCAAAAGTGTCGCCTTTTTTCATATTTATGCGTTATAGGTGGGCAACATGATACGCGATAAAGCACAAGAAATCATCAAATATCATGAGGCCACCAAGCATCATTTTGAGCGCTATGCCCGGTCGCCGGGGTACATGGACTGGAACAATCAGCCAAACCCGTTTCGCACTTACAAAGAAACCCAGGTTGTAAAGCTGCCGCTGTTAAAGAAAAATCCGCCGGCAACCTATCAGGGGTTATACGAACGGCAGGACAATGCACCGCAACCGTTTGCGATAGAGACCATCGCCGGATTTCTGGAACTATCCTTGGGCCTATCGGCCTGGAAATCGGCAGGCAGCTCCCGTTGGTCGTTGAGAATTAATCCATCCAGTGGCAATCTGCACCCTACCGAAGCGCATTTGATTCTACCACCGCTGGGTGCAGATATGGGTGGCGTCTATCATTACAATGCCCTGGGTCATGCGCTCGAACGCCGGGCCGCTCTTGCTCCCGACCTCTGGCAAAACCTTGCCTCTCACTTTGGAAGCGACGGATTTTTAGTTGCGATTACCAGCATATTCTGGCGCGAATCCTGGAAATACGGCGAACGTGCATTTCGCTATTGCAATCACGATGCCGGTCATGCCCTAGCCTGTCTGAGTTTTGCAGCCAATCTTTTTGGGTGGAAATGTGTTTTTTTGAACGAGATCTCCGATGAAGAGCTTGAAGCCATTCTGGGTTTCGACCAGGTTCGTTTCCGTAAACTGGAAGAAGAACACTCCGATTGCCTCTGTTTTATCTCCCCCGCCGGACCGACTGACATCCCCAGAGGCTTGCCGGCGGATATTGTTTCGGATCTGGCCAACTTAACGTTCAAGGGTGAAGCCGAAATTTTGAGCCAGAAATGCATCGACTGGGAAATCATTTACCGCACCGCGCGTTTGGCAAAAAAACCGCGCACGGGAAAAACCCGCATTGGACTGGAACGTCGAAACTGGTTTGCAGATGCGACCAGTCCGTTATCCGCAACCGATATCATTCGGAATCGCAGAAGTGCCATCGCTTTCGATAGCAGCGGCTTTATCAGCAGGAGCCACTTTTTTAGCATGCTGGATAAAACCCTGCCGCGCAGGGATATGGCGCCTTTTGACGTCGAATTAACCGAACCCTTAACCCACCTGCTGCTGTTTGTTCACAACGTCTCGGATCTGACGCCGGGCCTGTATTTCTTTTTGCGCAACAATACGGATCTTGACGAATTTAAAACGATTTGCCATTCCGGTTTTCAATGGGCCCCGGTTGAAAAAGACTTTTCGCTCTATCGTCTGGCTGCAGGAAACTACCGCCAACAGGCCATGATAGTCAGCTGCCATCAGGATATCGCCGGCGCCGGTGCCTTTTCACTGGGTATGATCGCAAAATTTAAGGACATCATAACCGCCGAACCACATCGATACCGGCATCTTTTCTGGGAAACCGGCATGATCGGTCAGGTGCTGTATCTTGAGGCAGAAGCGCACGGCGTCAGGGGTACTGGCATCGGCTGCTTTTTTGATGATGCGGTCCACGAAATACTGGGCTTCAGTGACAACCGCTACCAAAGCCTTTATCATTTTACGATCGGCCAACCCATTGAAGATCCGCGATTGAGCACGTATCCGCCATATAATCACCTCAAAAACTCATTTTAAAACACTCATATTTTGGCCCAGGGCATCGTTGCGCGCCCGCTTAAAATGCTCACGTATTAAAGGTTGAGCCCGTTACCCGTTAGCCCGTTTGCCGGTTATAGCGGTTGTCATAAATATGTTCCGATTGCCAGATTTGCCAGCAAGCGAAAGGGTAGTTTGTATGGGCATGAAATTATGATAAACCGGACAACTGCTATATTGTTGTATGGATTGCAAAAATATCTAAATTGTTATGG
>JASFJF010000281.1:0-5750 GCA_050122255.1 Desulfobacterales bacterium | reverse complement strand
CCCCATGTGCGGCGTGCCCCATCGAGCGGTTTCCGGCTACATTGCCCGGATGATCGATCACGGTTATAAAGTCGCAGTTTGTGATCAAATAGAGGATCCGGCACTCGCCAAAGGTCTGGTGAGAAGGGATGTCGTGCGTGTCATTACGCCCGGCATGATCATAGATGACGCTTTTTTAGACAAGCGTAACCATAATTTCGTTGTGTCGCTAGCGCGCAGCAACGATGATTTCGGTTTATCCTATCTGGACATTTCCACCGGTCTTTTCAGATTGGTTGAATCGGCTGATCAAACGGCCATTGTGGATGAATCTTTGCGGATATCTGCCCGGGAGATCCTGCTGCCTGAATCTGCTAAAACCGATCCGCAAATGGCCGTCATCCGGGGTGCACAGGCGGAGGGTGCGATTACCTATTTGGAAGACAGCGCATTTGACTACAAGCACTGCTATAACCGCCTCACCGAGCAGTTCAACACGATTTCATTAGAAGGTTTCGGGTGTGAGGCAATGCCCGCTGGAGTACGGGCTGCCGGCGCGCTGGTTTATTATGTCCGTGAGACCCAGAAACAGAAGATCGAGCATCTAACGCGCCTGGAGACCTATTCTCTTGGCCATTACCTACTGGTGGACGATTCCAGTTGCCGCAATTTAGAACTTGAAAAAAACCTGCATACCAATACCCGGCGCGGTACCCTGATGGGCATTATTGATCATACTCAGACAGCCATGGGCGCGCGCTTGCTTAAATCATGGTTGCGATATCCGCTCATCGAAATAGAAGACATCCGAGCGCGTCACAAGGCGGTGGCCGAGGCAAAAGACAACATCCAGAGCCGCCGTGAAATTCGTGAACTTTTAAAAACCGTGTTTGACATTGAACGGGTCAGCACCAAGATCGTCATGGGGCATGCCAACGCACGGGATTTAATTGCTATAAAGCGGTCTCTTTTGGCTTTACCGCAAATCCAAAACATTGTTTCAAACCTGACATCTGAACTGTTTCGATGGGATGAAAACCTCAAGCCGCTCAATGACCTGTCTGCTTTGATTGAAAAAGCCATCCGCGAGGATGCACCGCCGACCACCAACGAAGGTGGGATGATAAAGCCGGGCTACCACGACGGACTCGATGAACTGGTAAAAATCAGCCAGGATGGCAAAGGCTGGCTGGCCAACCTGGAAATCCAGGAGCGGGATGCCACCGGGATTACCACTTTAAAGGTGCGCTATAACAGAGTCTTCGGCTATTATATCGAAGTGCCCAAAAGCCGGGCCGCCGAAGTGCCAGCAAACTATATTCGCAAGCAAACCCTGGTCAATGCCGAACGATATATTACCGATGAGTTGAAAACCTTTGAAACAAAGGTTATAAATGCAGAGGATCAGTGCGCTGCTCTTGAACTTGAAATATTCAATGAGATCAGGCAGGCGGTTGTGCAGCATTATAAAAATCTTGAACGTGCTGCTCAATTTTTAGCGCGTCTGGACTGCCTGCTGAATCTGGCCGAGGTTGCCGATCAAAATGATTACTGTCGACCGGAAATGACCTTTGACGGTCTTATTGAAATTAAAGACGGGCGCCATCCGGTAGTTGAAAAAATGATCACCGGCGAGCGGTTTGTACCCAATTCGGTTTCATTGGATAACGAAACCAACCAGATTCTGATTATCACCGGCCCCAATATGGCCGGAAAATCGACCGTTTTGCGCCAGGTGGCGCTCTTGGTCATCATGGCGCAAATGGGATCATTTATCCCGGCCCGCAAGGCAACCATTGGTGTTGTGGACCGCATCTTCACAAGAGTTGGTGCACTGGACAATCTGTCCCACGGGCAGAGCACATTTATGGTTGAGATGCAGGAAACAGCCAATATCCTCAACAACGCCGGCGAGCGCAGCTTGATTATCATGGATGAAATCGGGCGGGGAACCAGCACCTATGATGGGCTGAGCATTGCCTGGGCGGTGGTCGAGTTTTTGCACGATTTGAATAACACCGGCGTTAAAACACTGTTTGCAACTCATTATCACGAGTTGACCGAGCTGGCGCAGCAAAAATCGCGGGTTACAAACTATAATATAGCCGTAAAAGAGTGGAACGACCAAATTATATTCTTACGCAAATTGGTCGAAGGCGCTACCAATCGCAGCTACGGCATACAAGTAGCCCGTTTGGCCGGAATCCCTGAAAAGGTTATCGACCGGTCCAAAAAAATTCTGTATCGCATCGAAAATCAGGAACAGGACCTGGCAGACTTCTTTTCGGATCAAAAAAAGGGTCCACAGGGCGCAGTTCAAATGGAGTTGTTCAAGAATAAAGCCCATTTTTTTCTCGATGCTTTGGCCAAACTGGATATTGCGAAAATGACGCCGCTGGAAGCGCTCAACTATCTGAATACGCTTCAGGAAAAGGCAAAAAACATTGCCGACTAGCACCTGGATCTTGTATAAAAATGAATGCAAGGATTAGAGTTAAATAGTTGAGAATAAACCGAGCAAAAATCGAAAACTCGTCGTGGTTTCTGGCTGATGGACTGATGGAATGCTGAGCGATGCCCACCTAAAATCTGCTCTGATTGGACGTAAATTGCTGATGCGATCAATTGCTCTAATTGTGCTGGTTGGAATAGTAATTTTTGCCGGGCTTTCGACCGCAGCTCCGGGCGATACGTATTTTGAGGCTGAAACCTGCTATCGCAATCTGACCCAGGATTCACAGAAAATAAAGTACCGCCACAACTGGTTGCGGTGCATTCAAAAGTTCCAAAATGTTCATAAGCAGGACCCAGACGGTCCCTGGGCGGCTGCTGGTCTGTATATGTCCGCCAAAATGTATCAGTCTTTGGCCAGGTTTTCCGGTCATACATCCGATATGGCCGAGGCCCGGGATCTCTTTGAACGCATCGTACAGCGCTATCCCCAGAGCCGTTATCGGCATAAAGCCACAGTTGAATTGCGCCGCATGGGCAAGCCCGCCGTCTCAAAAAAAGCACAGCCGATTGCAAAACCTACGGCAACTCGAGGCGCCACGCCCAAGGCGTCTTATATTAGCGCTGAGGCCTGCTATCGCGATCTTCGAAAAAGCAACCAGAAAATGAAATACCGCAGCAACTGGCAACGCTGTATCGCCAAATTCCAGTCCGTCTACGACAAGAATCCTGAAGGTCCCTGGGCCGCGGCCGGTCTTTATATGGCGGCAACTCTTCATCAGAAGCTACACACCTGGTCAAAGTCCGCCGATGATCTTGAAATGGCTGCTGGCATATACCATCAGATTATCTCCGAATTTCCCGCAAGTCGGTATAGGGCCAAAGCCAGCGCTGAATTAAAAAAAATGCCGGCTGCCGCGAAAATGCAGCAAACCGTCCCGGTAGATCCAATTGCCGAGAAAATTAAAAGCAGCGAAACCCGCAAAACACCTTCTGTGGATAAGCCAAAAAGCGCTGCGGCACCTTCCCCCAGTGGTATGGTTACCGTGACCAATTTACGCTATTGGTCCAATCCCAACTATACCCGGGTCGTTGTCGATGTTGACAAAGAAACAGGCTACAATCACCACCTGCTAAAAAAAGACCCAAGCATCAACAAGCCCCAGCGCCTGTACGTTGATCTAAGCAACAGCCGTCTGGGTGAAAATATTCGCAAGACGATACCGATTCACGATGATCTGTTGAGTGATGCCCGGGCCGGCCAGTATTCAAAGGATTCGGTCAGGGTGGTGGTGGACATCAAATCTTTTGAAACCTATAAGATTTTTTCCCTCAAAGATCCGTTTCGAATTGTCATTGATGTCTGGGGTTCCAAAACCGCCAGAGCGCCGGGCACCCCGGGACCTTCAGCCACAGTTAAAAAAGGCGGCAAGATTCCGCCCGGCTCGTTGGCCAAACAACTGGCGCTTGGCGTTCGGCGGGTGGTCATCGACCCGGGTCACGGTGGCAAAGATTTCGGGGCACCAGGTTATCTCAGAGGGGTGCATGAAAAAACGGTTGTGCTGCAAATTGCCAAGCGCCTGGCAAAAAAAATCAAGTCGGAGTTGGGGCTGGAAGTCCTGCTGACGCGCACATCGGATCGATTCTTAACCTTAGAAGAGCGCACGGCATTTGCCAATACCAAAAGTGCTGATTTGTTTATTTCGATCCACACCAATGCCTCCCGGGACCGTCGGGCTTACGGTCTTGAAACCTATTTTCTGAACTTGGCCACGGATGAGGAAGCCATTCGGGTGGCCGCCATGGAAAATGCAACTTCAACCAAAAATATCAGCGATCTGCAAAAAATATTGTTCGATCTGATGCAAAATGCCAAGATCAATGAATCAAGCCGCCTGGCTGCACACGTGCAGAGCGCCATGGTGGGTCATTTGAGAAACAAACGCTACACGCGGGTCAAAAGCAAAGGTGTCAAGCAGGCACCGTTTTATGTGCTGTTAGGAGCTCAGATGCCATCCATTCTCATTGAGACTGCTTTTATCAGCAACCCTCGTGAATGCAAGCGTCTGGTCAACCCCAAATTTCAGGAGCGTATAGCTGAAGGTGTCGTTCAAGGCATTCGAGAATATATCAAAGCAACCAGCCCGACAGCCTTTCGCAAGCAACCGCTGCAGAACCAACCCCGGGGATAACCTTCTGATCATGACTGATAATGAAACCGGTATGGCCCCTCCGCTAAATCCTTATCTCGCGCTGATTGTGGGCACCATGGCAGTTTCCACCGGCGCCATATTTGCGCGTCTGGCGGATGCGCCAGCCCTGGTGATCGCTGCTTACCGGGTGGGTTTGGCCACACTGATCCTGGCGCCGATTGCGTGGTATAAGGCCCGTGATGAAATCAAAACCTTATCGAAGCAGGACCTGAAGTTGGCGGTGATCTCCGGTTTTTTTTTGGCCCTACATTTTGCCACTTGGATTTCCTCGCTGGATTACACATCGGTGGCCAACAGCGTTGTTCTGGTCAATACCAACCCGCTGTGGGTCGGCCTGTTGACGCCTTTGATTGCCAAGGAACGGGTTCAACGGACGGCGGTGTATAGCATTTGCATCAGCGTCATTGGCGGCGCCATTATCGGTTATGGTGATTTTGCCACCGGCGGAAAAGCCCTTTTTGGAGATGGCCTGGCGCTGGCCGGCAGTATATGTGCGGCGATCTACCTGCTGCTGGGCCGCAGTCTGCGCCGCAAACTGTCTCTGGTGACCTATATCTTTATCTGCTACGGAAGCGCAGCTGTTATCCTGTGGGTGATTGTTCTGGCATTGCGATTTCCCATAACCGGTTTTAGTCCCGGAACGGTGGCCGCTTTTTGGGGTATGGCCCTGGTGGCTCAAATTATCGGCCATAGCACCTACAATTGGGCCCTGCGATGGCTCAGTGCCGGTCTTATTGCCATCAGCCTGCTGGGTGAACCCATCGGCAGTACAATTCTAGCCTATCTTATTTTTAACGAAGGCTTGACCGTTTATAAAGTGGTCGGCGGCGTCATCATTCTTTCCGCCATTTATCTGGCAGCCTCCACCGAGCGCAAAAAGCGCTAGATCAAATAATGTGATTCGGATTTTGATATTCGGATTTCCGACTTTTGCAACTGGATTTAAAATTTGACAAACTACACCTGATCCTTTAACAGATTTGAAACGCTCAATTTAGGGCCAAATTTGAGCGCTTGTTGAGGTTGCCGCAGCTACACGGCAGATGGCGTTCCGCTATAGTGTACTATGCGGGACGGCATCTAACACAGTAGATGCGGTAAGATCGG
>JASFJF010000280.1:0-5751 GCA_050122255.1 Desulfobacterales bacterium | reverse complement strand
ATTGTCATAATTGTAGCCATCGCCCGTGTCATCAAATACGTAGCAATAGCCTTCTGTTGGGCTACTGTCCGGATTGGGAAATTGCCCTTCGTAATTTCCCCTGACCAGAATCTCATAGGTCATGCTGCCGGAGTCATCCTGTAAGATCATCAGGTTAGTCGGCGGCGGATTTACTTTCGTCAGCAGGGGTGCATCTGCCAGCTCGACAGCGACGCAGACGGGCCGGGCTACCACAAGCAAGAGCGCGGCTACCAAACCGCAACATCCGAAAATCGTTGCCCGGCGCCCAGGCTTCAAAAACCGTGAGTGTCTTAGATCTGTATTCATAGGCTTGGAATTGCGCATGAGCTCCCCCCGCTACGCTGATGCTAAAACGCTTTGCGGTAGCCGATTTTGACTGTGGTTACACCCTGCTTTTCGGTGCGTCCGTAAATGACAAAACCGTGCATCTTGGACTGGTCCATGCCCAGCGAAAACCCGGATGGGGTGCCTTCGTAACCCGCCACAAATCGGGTTTTGCCCGTGGCATCGAGCGCCGCGCTTTGCGCTTCAGCATTCCAGTGATCGACAAAGTTTTCATCATCGATGGCTTTAAGCCCCGGCACAATGAAATCCAGGTCACGGGGGCTGATGTCGTTTTGAATTCGATCAACCCCTTCCAGGGTGGCACCTTCCGCCAGATAAAGGTTGCGCTGGTAAATGGCATCATTGCGCGCAATCTGAACCTCTGTGTTAGCGGTATGGGTGGCCGCAACACTGATAATGGTCAGCAATGCCAGCAACATAACCGTCGAAACAATCAGGAAATATCCCTGTTCATTGTTAATTTGTTGGGTCAGCGTTCGCATCAGAATAATGTTCCCTAAACAATACTTATAAACCGATATTCCGGCACCTGACTCGGGTTGCATAGGTTCGGCTGACGGTTCGCTCCCGGCCTGCAGGTTGCTGGATCGTCATGGAAATCTCCACAGAGCGGATGTCATCCACCGCAGAGGTGACCGCCCCATTGCCGTCATAATAAGTAAAATTCAGATCTGTGACGTTATCTTCGGTTAAATCTTCCCATTTTGCACTGGCGCTGCGGTATTTTTCCAGAGCACCATCATTGAAACGATAGGCAATCAGCTCATTTTCGACATTATCATCCGTTGCCGGACAATCCGCCGGGCCTTCGTCAATGCAATGATCGATACGGCCATCCATGTCGGCATCTAGAGTGAATGCAAAATTTTGAGCATCTGTAGGAGCAATTTTGCCATCATGCTGGTCATGAAATCCATTGGATGTATCAAAATTATCGACAATACCGGTCGCGATGCTCCCACTGGGATCAAGACCGGCCATTCGGATTTCCTGAATCATCACTTCAACACCGGCGCGGGTCACTTGCTGAACATCGGCAGCGACATTCTGAATGGTATAGGAGCGCCCCATGGATGTAAAAAGGCTGACCACAGCGACCAGTAAAACCGATGCCATGGCAAGCCCCACCAGGATATCCACAAGCGTAAAGCCCTTTTGGCACACCGGCCCGTACTTTAAAATGGTCTTGAAAGCGTGTCTGATCATGTCCCGTTTCCTTTGGAGATGGTATGCAAAACAACACTGCGATGTCGGCCGCGATTTGTCCAGTTGACCGTCACCTTGATCTCTCTTGATGTGTTGAATCCCAGGGCATCTTGAATCGTCCAGGTGCGCGTGTAGATGCCCCCCGGATTACCGTTGCCATCCATGGGGCCATCGCTGAAAGTCGTCAGGTCAGCGGGCAATAAGGTAATATCAGAAGTGCTCTTCAGTTGCTCGAGCCGCTCTCTGGCCAGCATGTTAGCCTCGGTTAGTTGATGTCCACTGGTGTTGTTACGCGATACAGAAATCACAAGTGCGGCCACCGCTAAAAAGCCGATGGTAAAGATGGCGATTGAAATCAGGGCCTCCATCAGCATGTAGCCTTTTTGATGCTCAATCCCCATGTTTTTTCGATTGAAAACTTTCATTTTAAATGCCAAATCATTCAATTCGAATTCGTCCGAGGGGGCTGACGATAATGGTTTTCTGTTGGCCACGGTTGTTGACCAGCACGGCGCTTCCTGCCTGCGGCAGTCCGCGACCGTTAAACTGGGTTTTGTCTCCCATGCTCGTAAAACTGGTGCTGTCCAGATCAACTCGAACGCCGCCAGGTAATTTGCGGTTGCGCAGCGTCCTGACATTGCCATCTTTGTCGGTGAAGGTGACCTGATAATGGGTCGCCATAAACGTGATCGTCACCGGCGATCGTTCCCGCACGGCTTTTACCTTGGACAGTTGCAAGTCACCCTTTAAGTTGCCGGCAGCACCTCTTAGTTTGGCATTGCTGCGCCAGCTGAGAATACTGGGTGTAACGATAGCGGACACCACGGCAATGACGGCCAGCACCACCAGAAGTTCGAATAGCGAAAATCCTTCTGATTTCTTCATTCTTATGACTCCGTTAACCTTCCTGCAAGGCTAACCTCGCAAGAAATGTACCAATCCAGCAAAATTAAATTATTATGAATATTCAATATGTTATATTATTATGGAAAATATTGCCACTTTGAAAACCATTGAAATGGGTAATTTAGGTGTCAAAAATGCATCACATTTAGGCAAATCGCGTCAGACATCTTTATTCTCTCTCTTAAATGCAGTCATAGAGCAGATCGGTATCTGTTCGATTACAAAAAAGTGAGGCATCAGTCGTCACTTTTACAGGATAAGGCGGAATTTCATAGCCGCTTGATTACCTTCGGCAATAGGGGGTACAGGTGGCGGGCACGAATCGGAAACCTGAGGGTTTCGATGGTCAGGGTTTTAAGATGTTTTTTTGCGGTTTAGCATGAAAGATAGGGTATTGCAAGTCCAGATTTCGGGCATATAAATGCTCTATTCCGGTAATGCTCGGGCTGGAGATGCCATGATGCAAGAAAATCTAAATTAAGTCAGAAAAGAATGGGACCTGTTTGACACGTCCGTCAAGATGTGATCGATGCAACGCCCCCGCAGAAAAACGCGGTTCAATTCAGGTCTCCGAGAGGGATTGTCTTTTTGGGATTGCCGATTATTGAGGGCTTCGATACAAATCTACAGGCGTTAACGTTTTTTAACGCTTGCGCGCTGCTGAATGCGCTTGTCGCGCCGGCTCTGTTTTTTGATTTTGCGCACAAGCGGTTTTGAGCGCTCAGGCGGTTCGATGCGTTGAACCAGCAATGCAACGACTCCACCCTCGATATGCTTGAAGCCCTTGACCAACACCCACTGGCCCTGGCGCAAAGAACCCAGGTCCAGCGGGTCACCGTCAGCGTCCACCAGCTCAGTGGTCAGCTGGCGGTCGCCGAAGCTCCAATTAACCACATGGATGGTTTGTTCGGCTGCAGTCAGTTCAGCCCTCTGGGCGTTGACGTCCATAATGAGCGCCCGCGCCTGGAAAGGATCACAATCGTCAAAACTAAATTCTTTAGCAAGATCGGACTCTGCCGGGGTATTAACAGGTAACAATAAGATCGAAATCCCTAAAATCAGCACCCTGCAGATGGCTTTTACACTTTTGCATTTTTGAAAATTCATTGGATTAAGCCTTTCTAAAAAAATTGATGCCAGTAATAGCGGTACATTTCCGGTGTCGAAATGGCGGGCATACTGACGATACCGCCTTCGACACCGATAAATATCTGGGCACCGTTTTTCAGAATGGCAATCACCGGTGCCGATGGAATCGCTGTGCCAATCGCCAAGACACGATCTTTTTTCCCCAGATCGATGGCATTGCCGTCGCCATCATATTCGACTTCCATACTGAATTCACTAACCGAAGCACCTGTTCTGTAGTCCACCGCATACAAACGGGCCACGCCCCTGACAGTTGAAGCCGCACAAGGATCTCCGCCACCGCCGCCGGTGCCAGAATCCGGCGTATAGGTCGTAAAATAGACCACTCCACCATATACTCTTGGTGCAGCCACGACCTTCTCACCCGTATTCTCCAGGCGGATATACCAGCCGTTGCCGCTCTCAAGACTTGTTTTGGCCGCCTGTTGTTGGGCTGCGGTGCCCATTTGAATCAAATCGTCGGTCACATCGACCAGATCGTTTTCATTCAGCGTGGCACCACCCGACCAGTCGTTTTTTACGGCGTAAAAACGGTTGACGACAGTAGTTTCATCCGGATCAGAACGGTCACCGGTGCCGAAGAAGATATAATCGCCAAAGCTTTCCCCCACCACATCGGGTGAATACAGTATCTTGCGATTGATGCCATCGACCGCAGAAGCCGCAAACAGCTTCTGAGCGCTCCAGACGCCATTTGCAACCGATCTTGTGATGTGACCCTCGCAAAAAACCATTTCTTCATCGTCTTTGAAAGCAAAGATGTTACCTGCCAGATCGGCGGCATAAACACGGTTGACAATACCATCACCATCATGGTCGATGCCCGATACATCCACAATGGAATGCGTCATGCCCAGGCTGGGATTATCGACAGCATTATAACTGAATGCATTGATCAACTGGCCGTTGGTCACCCGCACGGCAAGCAGGGCCCGGCCGACCGAATCGGTGGCCGCAGGTGTATCCAAATCCTGGTTGTTGTCGTAGCCACCGGGTATCAGAAAAGCATCTTGTACGGTATTGCTGATGGTCACGCTACATGCCGGCACTGTGCCGGTCTCGCTTGTGGTAACCCCGCTGGCCAGCGTGACGGGTTGCGGGCGACTCCACGACTGGCCCAGCATCTCATAGTTATCGGTATCTGGATCATTTGAGGGATCCGGGTCCAGGTAGTTGCTATCGATGGAATACATCCAGGCAGGTGCATCATAGGAGGTGACATCCAAAACCATATAGCTATTACCACCCCGGCGCTGGCCCATTATTAAAATTTTTTGACTGAAACCATGATAAATCGAAGGGGAACCGTCCATAAAGTAGTCATGATCGTCGTTTTCGAGCAACTTCAGACGGCCCAGTTGATCCGGCGGGATAATTCCCCAGATTTCGCTGCCATCGTCGTCATCAAAAGCATGCAGCGACCCGTCGTTGGAACCGGAAAAAATGATGGTCTTGCCACCGCTATAAAGTACAACTGCCGGTTCTGAATGAATAATGTCGCCAAGGCTGCCTTGATGAACGGCGTCGAACAGGGCCGTTCTCTCAGCATGAGATAGCACCCCCAAATCGTCATCGCTGATATTGATATTTGTATCTATAAAAGCGTTGTCCGAATGGGTCAGATCAGATTCCGATCCCGTAAAGGTATATAGATTGCGCGCTGACGGGCTTTCGATCAGAAGATCAAGAACCTCGGCGGCACCGCCTTTCTCCACATCCGGGCCATCAGCGCCCAGCACGGTCCAGTAGGACAGGGCGTTGTCTTTGATCAATCCGTCTACCGTACAGGCTTCCATACCGGTGGCATCAAACAGGATACCGTCGTCGTTTAAACCATAGCGCTTGATGTTGCCGATCCAGCGCCCGCTTTGCTGGGGTTTAAAAAATCCCAGATAAATTTTGTCACCGGCGTAGGTCCGGTTCATGCGGCTGATGGGAACCACCGGCGCCACGAAGACCGCATTTTCTTCTGAAATCGCCGACAGGATCTGATCGAAGGCCAGGGCCAGCTCCGAGATATTGTCGGCCGTAAAATACTCCCCACCGCCATTGGCGGCCGTATTCTGCAATAGTGCATGGGATGTTTTAAAACCGATGGTATAGGTAACAATCTTTTGCTTGTCG
>JASFJF010000279.1:0-5775 GCA_050122255.1 Desulfobacterales bacterium | reverse complement strand
CGAACTGCGGTTCATTTTGATGCCTTTAACGGCTATTCTGCTAGCGCGAGGGTTCATGCATGCGTCCATAACCGCTTTTCTGCCGACCTTTATCAAGCTGGAAACCGGTGATCTCTGGCTCGCGGGCGTTGCCCTCACGCTTTTCGAAATCAGCGGTGTCGGCGGTGTATTTGCAGCGGGATCCCTAAGCGATCGTTTTGGCCGTCGCCGGATCCTGTTCATTTCTCTGTTGGGGGCGCCTGTCAGTTTGCTGGTATTCGCCTGGATCGGCGGGTGGTTTCGCTTTTTGACCCTGGTGGTTATAGGATTCACCTTGCTTTCAACAACCCCGGTTATGCTGGCCCTGGTGCAGGAACGCGCCAAAAGCAGCCCGGCAGCCGCCAATGGATTTTTCATGATGGCATCGTTCATGGCACGTTCGGCCATCGTGGTGGTGGTCGGCTTCATCGGTGACTTAATCGGCCTGCGCGCCACCTATTTTGTGAGTGCCATCATGGGTCTTGGCGCGATTCCATTTATCTTTAAATTGCCTGGGAAGAGGCGTATATGAAACTTTTCAACATACTGGCCATTCTGATAACTCTTTCAGCGGGTTTCAGTTGCATCAATCATCGTTTTATCCGGTTGACGGCGACTATCGGCGTAATGGCGATTACCCTTCTGGTTTTTCTTTTGAGTGTTCGGCATGGTTGCATCAGTGATTGAGCATGGTTATTTGTAGAAATTAATACAATCCTATAATCAAAGCTGCAATTCAGGTCTGGCAACCACTAAGTGTTTTGTACGAAACCGTAAAAAAATTGCTACGGGTTTGAGCATGGCCGTCAAATGACTGCTGATGCAGCGCCCAAAACCATTGCGTTATGAGGCTTGATCTGTTACC
Source organism: Desulfobacterales bacterium (assembly GCA_050122255.1). GTDB lineage: Bacteria > Desulfobacterota > Desulfobacteria > Desulfobacterales > JAHEIW01 > JAHEIW01. The sequence continues at coordinate 4,892 of JASFJF010000279.1, read as the reverse complement.
CTGCGTTTTTATTTTAGCCCGTATCGCAGGCCCCAGGTGAAACCCTTCAAGGAGAAATGATAATGGCCGAAGAACAACAGCAAGCAACCGACCTTAAACTGGACCGCGGCAATCTTTACAAAGAGGAAACCTTTACAGATCTTAAAGTGGGCATGATCAAGCGCATGGCACCTGTTAAATCAGATGGTTCTGTGGACAAAACCCGCAAAACAGTTTTCGTGGCACACACGTCTTTGATGACGCCGGGCGGCCCATTGCCGCTGCAGGCCGTCATTCAGGCCAAGGATCTGCAGCAGGCAATTAAAAAATTCCCGGATGCCATGAATGCCGCTATGGACCGACTGGCTGAAGAAGCCAAAAAATATCAGGAACAACAGGGGAATCGTATTGAAAAGCCGGATTCACGGATTATCGTGCCCGGCCGGTAAGTGCAGCGCACCCAAAAAATGAAAATCGGCCCCGCATCTGTCCCGGTGCCCGCACTTTTAATTTTAAAGATGAATTCAGTAACTTAGTCTCAGACTAGCCATTATACCAGATTATTTCAAAGTACTATAAACGACTTGCTTAAAATCAAGCCCCTTATTCCAAGCCATTTCACAAAAGCCTTCGCTGCCCGGCTAGTTTTAGTTATTCTATTGAAATTGATGTTTTTGACTACCGTAGGGATTTCCAGCAATTAAAGGCGCGAGATAAGAATGAAGTCCTTTTTTAAAAAATTTTCAGGCAAGACGCCTTTGTCACACGAAATGGAAGGCGATGAGTTGTTTGCCGCCGATCTCTGGGGCAAGGCCAAAATCGAATATGAACGCGCCCTGCAGAAATTGGAGCGCACTGAAGAACCGGACTCTGATTTTAAAGTCCGGCTGCAAAAAAAAATAGCCTCTACACAAGAGGCGCTTGCTTGCAGCCATAAGCACAGTGCCGACGACATGCTCGATGCCGGCTTTTACGATGATGCGCGGGAGTTATATCTTCTGGCCCTGGAGCTTGCTGAAGATCCAGCACTGCAGTCCGAACTTGAGGAAAAACTTAAATTGCTTGATTTTCAGATGAATGAAACCATCGCAGAATCGCTGCCGGAAGTCGATGCACCGCCTTTTGAAGATGATGACCAGACGTATGAGGCCGAAGAATCTAAAGAGCTGCAACACGGTGAAGCCAAAGACGAAACCTTTGGCGCATTGTGTGGCGCTTTGCCTGAAGACGTCCAAAAAGCTTACCTGAGCTATGGCGCTAAATTCAAAAAGGGCTACCTGGCATTAAACCGGGGAGAATTTTCCGATGCAGCCGACCACTTGAGCCAAGCCATGTCGGAAAACCCGGGCTCCGATAGTTTTATCCCGCTGGAGCTGGCTACCGCCTATCTGAACCTGGACAGGCATTCAGAGGCTCAGCAATTGCTCGAAACGCTGTTAAAAAATCAACCGCAAACCCTGCCCGCCTATCAGCTTCTGTGTGAAATCTTCTGGGAGCAAAACGAGTTTGACCGCGCTCGAATACTGCTGAACCAGGTACCTGATGAGCTGACCGAGTCTGTGGCGGTCTATCTTTTAAAGGGAGAAACCCTGTTCCGCGACGGGAACCACGCAGAAGCCAAAAAATTTTATCAAACCTTTTTAAAGCAATATGGATGGAATGAACGCATTGCCTTAGCGCTCGCCAGGACCCATGAGGCCTTAAATGAGCTGGCCAACGCACGCAATTTATACCGGGAGATGATGGCCCAATGCCGCAGCTGTCACGCACGCATCGATCCGTATATAAAGGAGCGCTACGCCGATCTGTGTTATGAATCCGGCATGCTCGGCAGTGATATCCTTGAGCTTTATCTGGCGTTGGCCCAAGAGATTCCTGCCAAAGCTGCTGATTATTATGAAAAGGCCAGCCGGATTTATGCTGCCCAGGGAAATGCTCGGGAAGCCGCCCGATTTCAGGCAATTTCCGAAAAGATTGCCCAAAAGTAGAAAGTGCTTGGAAGTGGTTTCAAAATTCCAGATCAGGCTCAAGAGCAAGGCGTCAGGACGATCGGGAAAGCGCAGCATACATGAGTATGTGAGCATTTGCCGGAGACCTGCAACGCGGCCATTGGGCCTTTTGAGCTCCTTAAATGTCCTTTCAATCAGATGCGAAATCCCGCTCCATTTAGCGGGGAGATGGGATTTTGAAACCGCTTCTGTTATTTGCCGCAAGGACACACGATAAAAACGCCAAGACTTTTGGAAAAATGACCTTTACGCCTGATTTTAAGCCCCCATCGAAACAGCCGGCCAATGCCCTCTGGTTTATATATGATAGCGGCCGGTTGCTGGTAAAAATCCAAGACGAAAGCTGCTCCATCCCTGCAACACCGGATCTAAAGTCCTATCTATCCGCTCTTTTTCACAAGCAGTACCTGGGGACTCTGGACGGCCGCCCCTGTTTCGCAGCCGAGATCGCCGGCGATGACCAGATGGGGATGGGTTTGGAAGCCAGAGATTTGCGGGCGCTATTCGGCAAATTGGATGAAAATCTAATCTGGATTGCCGGCCGGGCCAACCAGTTGGTCAATTGGAATCAAACACACCTGCATTGCGGCAGTTGCGGACAGCCGACCGAAAATAAAACAGAAGAGCGGGCCAAAATCTGCCCGCAATGCGGCCTGACAAATTATCCGCGACTGTCGCCGGCTGTTATTGTGGCTGTCTTAAAAAATGATAAAATTTTACTGGGTCGCAATAAACGCTTTAAGTTGCCATTTTACAGTGTTCTGGCTGGATTTGTGGAACCCGGCGAAACCCTGGAGCAGTGTGTCGAAAGGGAAATCCGCGAAGAAGTCGGAATCGCGGTAGAAAATATCCGCTATTTCGGCAGCCAGCCCTGGCCGTTTCCCGATTCATTGATGATTGCCTTTACGGCCGATTATACCGCCGGCGAAATCAGTATTGATGGATCCGAAATCATTGAGGCCGCCTGGTTCGCAAAAGACAACCTGCCAAAGATTCCGCCCAAGATCAGCATAGCAAGGCAGCTGATCGAATGGTTTATCCAAAACCATTAGACCCGATTTAAAGCGGCATCTCTTGCCCGGCAGCTTTGCCCTTCGTTATCGAAATTCGCTTCCGAAATATAAGTACGTTGCGCTTTATCTGCGCCGCCCGCCTCGCTCCCGGACAAAATCTACCATTTTAAATTACTTCTAAAGAAAATTCTGAATAATACCGATATTTCAAATGCGGAATTATATCGAGTAATTAAATTTTTGATGGTTCCAGACCTTCATTATTGTGCACCACAACTAGTTTAAAAAACCGCATTTATTGTGTTTTTAGGAAAAATTATTATGTTTCAGAAAAATAGATTTAAATCGTGTAAAAATTGTAAAAAACCCGTTATCCCAGCAGACAGAAATTGCCCTTACTGCGGAACACCGGTAAGGAACAATGTCCTTCCGAAATTATTGATCGGCGCATTGTTGTTAGCCCTCATCATATCGATGGCTATTCCGACAAAAAGCAAACTAGAAAAAGAAAGAAAAAATATCTTAAATACTGCAGTTGCCTCGGTTGATTTGGTTGAATGGGCTAAAAATTCTAACAACATAGAGCTAATGAATAAGATTGGAGACTTTGAAGGCAAAATAGTCGAACTGCAGCTTCAGGTTTTTGTTGCTACTTATTTGTCAGATCATTTTGGAATAGTAACAGCACCATCTGATGGTATACCCGGAACTTACCTAATGTTGTATCCAAAAAATGAAGCTGAGACTGACTTTATAAAATCTATGAGACCGGGACAAACGATCAAAATAAAAGGAAAAGTTAAAGGTACGTACTTACAGAGAATTAAAATCGAACCTGCATTTTTGATTTGAATTCCTTTTAATTCAGGTTTATCGATATTATCAATTCTTCTCCCTATATTTTGCAATGGACAACGAAAAATAGTTGATTATGGTTGCTACAGTAAAAGAGGTTGGAAGATACAATACTGCTATTCTTAGCTTATTTAAAATAATTTTGAGCCTAAATGAGCGGCAACAGGAATTACTCTTAAAGCTGACCGAAGATTTATTTATAAAAGAAAAAAGGGGCAATGATCGCAAAGTGTGTCATATCCCAATATATTATGCAACTTCTGACCGGGTATACTCAAGCCACATAGAAAATATCAGTCCGACGGGCCTGTTTATAAAGTCTGAAAAACCCCTACCCATTGGAGAAAAGATTCTAATGACATTCAATGCCAAAGGCTTTAGTAGACCGTTCAAAATTAGCGGCGAAATAGCACATGCAAACGACGAAGGAATCGGCGTTAAATTTGAAGGCCTTGATACAGCTGAGGCGGACAGGCTGAAAAAAATTGTGGTTCAGATGAAGGCATAAGCCCTGAGCCGATTAGCGGCAAATTCAAAATATCATTGAAGCACGTGACATGTGACATGCCTTTGCACAAATGTTTTTACTTTCATTTTTAGAAATTAAGCTTCGCTAACTTCGGAGAAAAATAATCTTGCCATTCCGATATGGGTAATTTGTTTAATGCGTTTTTGAACCCACCCCACCAGAAAGGAAAACTCAATGTGCGGCCGATTTGTAGGATACCGTCAATTAGATGAACTCAAAAAATTTTTTCCGATCGACCGAGCCAATTGTGATGTGACGGCCAATTTCAATGTGGCGCCGACACAGGAAATTCTGGCAATATACAATCATCAGGGAGAAAACCGGCTGGATAAATTCCATTGGGGGCTTGTGCCGTTTTGGGCCAAAGACCCGTCCATCGGAAATCGCATGATCAATGCCCGTGCGGAAACTGTGGCAGAAAAGCCCTCCTTTAAAAATGCGTTTAAGAAACGCAGATGCCTGATTATTGCCGATGGCTTTTACGAGTGGAAAGGCCCCAAAGGCCAG
>JASFJF010000278.1:0-5808 GCA_050122255.1 Desulfobacterales bacterium | reverse complement strand
CCTTTGTTTTTCATCAAACATACTGATGCGCTGGTTGAAGTCGCTGACCCTGCGGTTATATTCGGCATTTTGTTCGCGGGTTTTGACCTCTTCTGCTGCTTGAGTCAGCTGTGCCTGTTCGTCTTTTAAGACCTTGTATTCCTGATCGATTTCCGTTTTCATCTGCTCAAGGCGCGCTCTGTGATCTTCAAGGCTTTCCGTCTCATTTTCAACTGAATCCGGCACATTTGCCAACTGCTCAACCGGACTGGCTTCTTCCGGTTCAGCCTGATTTTCCACTGCTTCCTGTTGTTCGGGAACGTCTTTGCTCTGAGATTCCACATAACTGCGAATACGGCTGCGTTGCGCTTCGGGCACTTCGTTAATATCGTCCGTATATTTGACGTTACCGTTTTCATCTACATATTTGTAAAATTCCGCGGAGGCACTGGCAGAAAAAAATAAAAGGAAAAATAATATCAGATATTTGATCGTTCTCATGCTTATGTTCTCCCTGGCGTTAAAGCGGTTGTCAATTGATGGTATCTATCAAAAATTTATCATATGCAGCCATTGAATGCAAATTTGCAGACGGCACGCAATCGCTCGATGTCTCGATGGTGCGAGCCGTCGCGCTTGAATCATCGACTGATCTTGCAACAACCGGGGTATCGGGCGCCTATATTTTAATTTTCGACCAAAAAACGGTATACTTTAAAAAAATCAGTTTACTTTTTTCCCCCTTTAAGGGCATAACCAGTCCCAGAAAGGGCGCGCAATGCTCAACGAAAAGCAAAAACTGGACACCCTGGCCAATCTGGGTATCGAACTCAACCGCGTGCAGGATCTGGATATCGTCATGGAACATATTCTTATCGAGGCGCGGCGTTTCGTGAACGCGGATGCCGGCTCGATCTACATCCGTGAAAACGATTTACTTCATTTCACCTATACGCAGAATAGCACTTTGCAACAGCGACTGTCGGATGGAGAGAAACTCATTTATTCAACCTTTCACATCCCCATCAACAAAGAAAGCATTGCCGGCTATGTGGCAGCTACGGGCCAGCCGTTGAATCTGATCGATGTTTATTCAATAGACCCAGGCCTTCCTTATCATTTCAGCAAGAAATTTGACCAAAAAACAAACTATAAAACCCAGTCTGTTTTGACGATTCCTCTTAAAAATCATCATGACGATGTTATCGGTATTCTGCAGATAATCAACGCCGAAGACGAATGCCGAAATGTGATTCCCTTCTCGGCGGATGACGAGCGTATGATGCTTCACTTTGCCAGTGTTGCGGCGGTTGCGCTGGAACGGGCGCAAATGACCCGGGCCATTTTACTGCGCATGATATATATGGCCGAGATGCGGGACCCCAAAGAAACCGGCGCACATGTCAATCGTGTCGGCGGTTATGCCGTGGAGCTTTACGAACGCTGGGCCAGAAGACGAAACTTATGTCAAAAGGAAATCGATCAGTGCCGGGATATTTTACGAATGGCGGCCATGCTGCATGATGTCGGCAAAATTGCCATTTCCGACCTGATTTTAAAAAAGCCCGGGCGCTTGAATGAATCCGAATTTGAAACAATGAAACAGCATACGATCCTGGGTGCTCGGTTGTTCTTGGACCGGCAGTCAGATTTCGATGAAGCGGCTGCTGAGGTTGCCCTGAACCATCATGAGCGCTGGGACGGAAACGGTTATCCCGGACATGTGAATGTTCAAAACGGCAAAGCCCTCAAAGGCTTTGCGCTGTCAGAGGGCGAATCGATGCGGAAAAAAGGCGAACAAATTCCAATTTTTGGCAGAATTGTGGCATTGGCGGATGTCTATGATGCACTTTCATCTGCACGCGTTTACAAGGATGCCTGGGACGAATCCAAAGTGCTGGATACGATCGAAAGTGAATCTGGCCGGCATTTTGATCCGGAGCTGGTTGACATTTTCTTTGGCTGCCTAAAGTTTTTGCGTGCTATTCAGAGGCGGTACCGCGATAACTAGGGTAGTGTTACAAATATAACTTCAAAACAAGAATTTTTCGTATCTGTGCTATGGGTGTCGATCAACGGGTTCAGAGGTTCAACGTTCAAAAGTTCATACTTTGAATCCTGAACCTCTGAACCCGGGAACTGACACCAGATGCCGATTGATTTGATCATCGCGGCTAAAGTAAAATGGCTGCCATTTGCTACCGTGAGGAAGATGTTAGACCCCATGAAGACCAAGCGATTTTTGTTGTTGTTGTTTCTTTTGGCTATCGGCGCCTGCGTTCAGAAACCACCGGTCTCCACCCGTCCGGTCCCGGAGGGTGTTGAAGACCAGCTTTTTGTGGCCGGAGAGACCCAGTTAGAGGCGCAAGATTACCCTGGGGCGTTGGCGTCCTATCAGGCTTATGTGAAACAGTATCCGGAAAGGCCTTTAGCACCGGCGGCCTGGATGAAAATTGGTAACATCAATTTAACTATGGGCAATTACACGAGAGCACGTCAAGCCTATCGGCAGTTGATTTCAGACTATCCTCAGAGTCCTTTGATCAAGGATGCCCGGGTAAATGTTTTGTTAACGTTTTACGAGCAGGAGGATTACAGGGCGGTTATTGAGCAGGCGCCCGAGGCTTTGTGGAGCATAGATTCGTCACCCCATATGGTTCGCACCTATGCCCTGGTCGGTGATGCCTACATGGCGCTGGGCTTACCAATGGAGGCATTTCAGTACTATGCTGAGGCCTCGCTGCTGGCCACAAAGATCGAACAGGAGGCAATAGACCTCAAAATCGAAGCAGCGATGGCCCAGCTGGATTCAGAACAAATCAAGCGACTGCTGGAAAGCAGTGATCCCAAAATCCCGCGGGGAGATCTCATGTTTCAGCTTGGCCTGAATTTCGCCATGGTTGATCAATATGATGATGCACTTAAAGCGTTGGAGGATTTTCTAAACGAATATCCAACACACCGAAATGCGCCTGTAGCCGAAGATTTGATGCAACAAATTAAACAAAGTGCCTTATTTAATCGGTACACTCTCGGATGCCTGCTGCCGCTCAGCGGCCCGTATCAGAAAATCGGGTTGCAGGCCTTAAAGGGCATTGAACTTGCGCTCGACCAGTTTAGCAACCAGAACAGCGGCCCTCAAATGAATATCATCGTCAAGGATTCCGGCGGAAACCCGGAGCAGACCCGAGTGGCCATGCGAGAATTAATCGATGAACAGGTGGCCGCCATCGTCGGCCCGATCATCACTGCTGAGATAGCTGCTGCTGAGTCACAGGAGAATAGAATTCCCATTATGACCTTGACTCAAAAGGACAATATCACTTCAATCGGGGATTATGTCTTTCGCAATTTTATTACCCCCCGGATGCAGGTCAGCAACCTTGTTGACTATGCCACCGCTTCGTTGGGTTTGCAGCGCTTTGCCATTCTTTATCCGGATGAAACTTACGGAATTACGTTTATGAACCTGTTTTGGGACGAGCTCATTGCAATGGGCGGCAAAATTGTTGGTGTAGAATCCTACAATCCGCAGCACACGGATTTTGCAGAACCCATTAAAAAACTTGTGGGTCTGTATTATGAGATTCCAGAAGATTTAAAAGAAGATAGAGAACCAGACAAGACCGGCAATGACGACGATCCGCAAGACGAGCGGGATAATGATGAAGAGGAGCCGCAAGCAATTGTTGATTTTGATGCCGTTTTCATTCCGGACTATCCCAAAACGGCCGGCTTGATCGTACCGCAACTGGCGTTTTATGACATCAGAGACGTTTATCTTCTCGGAACGAATCTGTGGCATTCTGAGGTCTTGATTAAAATGGCCTCCCAGTACGTCCAGGGTGCCATCATGCCGGACGGATTTTTTGCCGGAAGTACAGAACCGGTCGTTCAACATTTTGTCAGCATTTTTGAAAAGACCTATGAAGAAAAGCCCGGCTTTATCGAAGCGGTTGTCTATGATTCGGCGATGATGTTTTTTGGTGTGCTGGCACAAGCCGATATCCAATTCAAAAGTGATATCAAGAATTATCTTGTCAATATGCAGCCTTTCGTGGGCGTTACCGGACCGACGCAGTTTGATGAAAATGGAGAGGCCTTAAAGGAGCTGCACCTTTTGCGGATTAAGGGCCGGGAATTTGTTGAGCTCATCCGCTAGCCGGTATTTAGACGGTTGGGCCTGTCTGTTCGTTGCTATTCATTTTTAAGGGATCCCTGACCGGTGGCTTCCAATGCACTGCGCCATAGCGTCCCGGTCGGATTGATCTGTTTGCGTTTGCCGGCAACCGTCTTCATGGGCACATGGACAAAGAAGCTATTCCAGTGCCCAATGAGCAGATTCGTTTTACCGGCCATACCAGCATGTACGGCGTTGCGGCCCAGGAAATTGCAAAAGACACGATCGTTGGCGTTGGCCGGCAAGCTTCTGATCATATAGCTGGGATCGATGTATTTTATGGTGATGGCCGTGTTTTGGGCGTCAAAATGAGAAACAATGGCCGCTTTCAGATACAGCCCGATGTCTTTAAGTTTGATGTTGCCGGAGGCATCCCGTTCGGTTGTTTCATGATCAAAAAATTTTTGACCGGCGCCCTCTGCCGCCACGATTACCGCGTGTCCCCTGTCTGCCAGCCGCTTCTCGAGCGCACTCAGTAGACCATTTGGTCCATCTAGGTCAAAATCGACTTCGGGGATAAGCACAAAATTTACATCCTGCTGCGCCAGCGTGGCGGTGGCGGCAATGAATCCCGAGTAGCGACCCATCAATTTTAAAAGACCGATGCCGTTCGGATACCCGGCTGCTTCGTTATGTGCGCTCATAATGGCACGCGTAGCTACGTCCACGGCTGTTTCAAAGCCAAAAGAGCGGGATACAAGATAAATATCATTGTCAATGGTTTTAGGGACACCGACCACGCTGATTTTCAGGTGGCGCTGCTCGATGGCATCCGCAATACGCGTAGCTGCCATCAGCGTGCCATCCCCGCCGATCATAAACAGAATGCCGACATTCATGCGTTCCAGACAATCGACGATATCGCTTATTTTCTGTGGCCCTCGCGAAGAGCCCAGAACCGAGCCCCCCCTTTCATGGATATTGGTGACCTCTTCGGGTGTTAGGTCGATGATATGATGCCCGAATTCCGGTATAAAGCCCTGAAGGCCGTAACGGATGCCGTAGATATTGCGGACGCGATAGCCGTAATGCAGTTCAAGAACGATTGAGCGGATAATGTCATTTAACCCCGGGCACAGACCGCCACATGTCACCAGAGCACAGCGTAATTTACTGGGGTCAAAAAAAATGTGGCTTCTGGGACCGGCCCTTTCAAAACTGGCCGTTGCCTGTCCGCTTTGTACTTGCTGTGCAAGACGGCGTGTATCGACGTCGATTAGCACCTGCTCATCGTCTGTGACAAATGAAATACTGTTGGTTTCACCCCTTGAGCAGTTTGGAACCGGTGACGGAATTTTAGCGTTGCCCAAATTGGGAATGTCAGTTTGTAGGGATTCTAAATCCATTATCACCTCAAGCGAAAGACATGCACTTTAGAAACGAACCGGAATTTGATGCCCGTTAGCGACTTTGAATCGAATTGATTTACCAAACAATCATACGTGTGCCAAAATAATGGCGGATATCAAAAAGTCAATGTGCCGCTGCAATCCATCACCGACCTGAATAAAACCTGCGGTCAGGCATGTTTTATCTGATCAACATGTTTTATCTGATCAAGATTGCACCTTCAAAGCCCCAAAAGCGATGATCCTAAAAGTTTAGCATAAATGGTCTTCTTTTTCTAAATTTCTATTGACAAGCGGCGG
>JASFJF010000277.1:0-5810 GCA_050122255.1 Desulfobacterales bacterium | reverse complement strand
CCGGCCGAACTAAGGCAAAAGCTGACACATATTTCCAGCACGACAGATTTGATGCAGATTAGCGGTATCAAACAGCGTTCGAAGGTTTTAGAAAAACGGGTCATACAGGCTGAAGACAAAATGGCCGGCACCTTATTTTTAGGTGCCAACAAGAAAGTCATTCTGGTGCGGCGCGTGCGCATGGGGGATGGCACACCCTATGCCTATGAAGAAAGCTATCTGCCCTATGACCTGTTTAAGGATATTTTGGACAAAAATTTAACCGGATCGATGTACAAACTCATTTCTGAGCAGTTCAACGTGGTCCTGGCGCGCTGCGCCCAGACCATCAGTGCTGTCAATCTGAATGCTGACATCGCCAAAATCCTGCAATTGCCGGTAAATGCTGCCGGCATTTTAATGGAAAGCCTCACCTTTGATGAGAACAGCATCCCGGTAGAGCTTCTTTATTCCTATCTGCGGGGTGATACCTACAAGCTTGAGATTGAGCTGGGCCGGTATCATGCCGGCGCTGGCAACCTAAATTTAAAGACCGGTTGACCTCTAATCCAAAAATCATTCAGGAGGCAAAAATGGCAATTGTCAATGCAAAAGAGATGCTGCTGAAGGCAACGACCGAAAAATATGCGGTCGGTGCCTTTAACTGCACCAATCTGATTCAGATGGAAGCGGTCGTGGAAGCGGCCATTGAGCTGAACGCGCCGCTGATTCTGCAGTGCTCGGTGGCGCCGTCGAAATTCTTAAAACCCCAGGTCGTTGGTGCGATATACAAAACGCTTGCGGCACAGGCGCCGATACCGATTTGTTTGCATCTGGATCACTGCAATGACGTGGAATTTTGTAAGGTTTGCGCTGATGCCGGGTACACCAATATCATGATCGATGCCTCCAAGCAGCAATTTAATGAAAATATCCGGCAAACCAAGGCCGTTGTTGATTACTGCCACGCGGCCGGTGGCATTTCCGTAGAAGGTGAGCTGGGTACGGTTTCCGGGGTTGAAGATCAGGTAAGAGTGGCCGAGAGCGAGGCGGAGTTGTGTGATCCCGGGCAGGCACTGACCTTTGTCGAACAAACCGGTGTCGATATTTTTGCACCGGCCATCGGAACCGCTCACGGTGTGTACAAAACCAAAAATCCCAAACTCGATTTTGAGCGCCTTGAAAAAATTGCCGTTTTAATCAACGGTCAACAGGTGCGCGTGCCTCTGGTGATTCACGGGGGTACGGGTCTAAAGCCGGACGTGGTCAAAAAGCTTATTTCACTGGGCGGATCCAAGTTCAATGTCTCCACCGATCTGAAGCACACCCTGATTGATACCACCTATGACTATATTTCAGAAAACCGGGATCAGTATAATCCGGGCAAAATCGACATGGCTGTCAATGAAGCCATCAAGGATATGATTAAGTATTGGATTGAGTTGTTGGGCAGCGAAAACAAAGCCTAAAATCTGTCTTAAAAACGCGTCTAACGTTTAATGGCTGTGTTATAAGCCGTTTCAAAATACTCACGTGCTATCGTGTACGCTCCGTTTTTGAAACGCCTTACGCCGTGCCCTTAGACGTTATCCACAATTTTAAGACAGATTCAAACGTCATTTTTATTTGAGCATTTGAGTCGACATAAACGGATTATGGATTGAAGGAGGAGGATTCAAAATGCCAGAGCTAAAAGCCATTTTCTGGGACCAGGACGGGGTGATCATCGATACCGAAAAAGATGGTCACCGGGTGGCCTTTAACAAGATGTTTAAAGAACGCGGTTACGATTTTGAGTGGGAAGTAGAAACCTACGGCGAGCTGCTTTCAATTTCAGGCGGCAAAGAGCGCATGCGCCATTATTTCACCGAAAAGGGTATATTGCTGGAAGGGATACCTGAAAAAGATAGTGCGTTTTTACTTGACCTTCATAAAAAGAAAACTGCCATTTTCGTTGAAATGATCGAAAGCGGCATCCTGCCGCTCAGAGCCGGTGTGCATCGGCTGATGCAGGAAGCCATGGCAGCCGGCCTGCGCCTGGGGGTTTGCACAACGGCCAATGAGCGCTCGGCCAATGCCATCGCCAAGGGTATGCTGGGGGATATTAACCTGGAGTTTGTTCTGGCCGGAGACGTGGTCAGCAAAAAAAAACCAGATCCGGAAATCTACCTGCTGGCGCTGGAAAAATCGGGGCTTTCGCCCGAACAGTGCATCGTGATCGAGGACTCACGCAACGGGTTGCTGGCGGCCCAGGCAGCCGGTCTGCGGTCGGTGGCGACGACTAACATTTATACTGAAAATGAAGATTTGAGCCCGGCTTCGATTGTGGTGAGTTCTCTGGGGGATCCCGATGGCCAGAAGGGGGTGCTGAAACACTCTGCCGAGGCCTTTGAATTTGACGGCGTCTTGCATGCCGATCAATTGATCGATTTTTTTTCAGATTTGACACAGAAATAGGGGAACTAAAATGAACATCGGGGTTTTAAAGGAAATCAAGGCTGATGAGAACCGTGTGGCCCTGTCTCCCGGAGGGGTTGAGTTTATGCGGCAAAACGGCCATTCAATTCTCGTCGAAAAAAATGCCGGTAGACCCAGTGGATTTACCAACGGTAGTTACGAGAAGGCCGGGGCGGAAGTTGTAAAAGGGCCTGAGTCGGTTTTCGGGCGGGCGGAGATGATATTGCGGGTTAAAGAGCCGCAGCCCTCAGAATATAGCTTTCTTAAAAAGGGACAGATCTATTTTGCCTATCTTCATCTAGCAGCCTCCGAAGAGGTGACCCGCTTCATGATTGATCGCGGGGTCATCAGCATCGCTTATGAGACCATACAGAAGGATAACGGGTCCCTGCCGCTGCTCAAGCCCATGAGCGAGGTTGCCGGTGACATGGCGATTCAACAGGGGGCCAAATACCTTGAAATGACCCAGGGCGGCCACGGGGTTTTGCTCGGCGGCGTACCGGGTGTTGATCCGGCTACCGTTGTGATTCTGGGCGGCGGTGTTGTCGGTATCAATGCCGCCAAACTGGCCAGCGGCCTGGGAGCCAAGGTATACATACTCGATATCGATCTGAATCGCTTGCGCTATTTGAGTGATGTGATGCCGGGCCGTTGTATCACGCTGATGTCCAGCCCGGCAGCCATTCGCGAGGTGCTGCCCAAAGCCGATGTGGTCGTGGGAGCGGTACTGGTTCCCGGCAGTAAAACGCCGAATCTGGTGACCCGTGATATGCTTAAAAGCATGAAGAAAGGATCAATTCTGGTGGATGTCTCCATTGATCAGGGCGGCTGTTTCGAAACATCCAAAGAAACGACCCATGCCAATCCGACCTTCGTGGTCGACGGCATCGTTCATTATGCCGTCAGCAATATGCCCGGAGCGCTCCCGCGGACATCAACCCTGGCACTGAACAATGCCACGCTGCCGTATGCGGTGGAGATTGCCAACAAAGGCTGGGAGAAGGCTATGCAGGAAAACCCTGAAATCAAACGGGGCGCCAATGTGGTGGAAGGTAAGGTGACCTATAAAGGCGTCGCTGATGCTTTTGGATTAAAACATACACCTATCGATAAATTGCTCTAAAAGTTATACCATTGGTTGAGCCCGTTACCCGTTAGCCGGATTAAAGGAATGGTTCATTGTCCCATCTTAACCGGCTCAACCGGCTCAACCGGCCAACCTAATAACGGATTAAATCAAAGGAGCCAGAAATGATTGTAGGCATTCTAAAAGAGATCAAGGCTGAGGAGAACCGCGTCTGCATGACACCGGCCGGTGTGGAGGTTATGCGACAGAACGGTCATGAGGTTCTGGTTGAGAAAAATGCCGGCAAAGGCAGCGGATTTCAAAACAATGCCTATAAAAAAGCGGGCGCTGAAATCATCAACACCCCTGAAGAGATATTTAAACGCGCCAAAATGGTGATGCACGTCAAAGAACCCCTGCCGGCCGAATATGATCTGATTCGCAAGGACCAGATTATTTTTACCTATTTGCATCTGGCGGCGGCAGAAGAATTGACCCGGGTGCTGATCAAAAGCGGTTCGATCGGAATTGCCTACGAAACCATTCAGAAAGAAGATGGATCGCTGCCGCTGCTGACTCCCATGAGCGAAGTGGCCGGCCGTATGGCGATCCAGCAGGGCGCCAAGTATCTTGAAATGGCCCACGGCGGCCACGGGGTATTACTGGGCGGGGTACCCGGCGTCGATCCGGGCACGGTGGTCATCATCGGCGGTGGTGTTGTCGGCACAAATGCCGCTAAAATGGCGTGCGGTTTGGGGGCCAAGGTCTACATTCTGGACATGAACCTGGAGCGCCTGCGATACTTAAGTGATGTGATGCCCAGCAACTGCTTTTTGCTGATGTCCAAACCGACCACTGTGCGCCGACTTGTCAAGGAGGCGGATGTGGTCGTCGGTGCCGTTTTGATTCCGGGGGCCAAAGCGCCCCGGTTGATCACCCGAGAGACGTTGAAAACCATGAAAAAAGGTGCCGTGCTTGTGGATGTAGCCATCGATCAGGGCGGCTGCTTCGAGACATCCAAAGCGACCACGCATGGTGAACCGATTTACGAAGTTGAGGGAGTGGTCCATTACTGCGTGGCCAATATGCCCGGTGCGGTTCCTAAAACGTCAACGCTGGCGCTGACCAATGCCACCCTGCCGTATGCGGCGGAGATCGCCAATAAAGGCTGGAAAAAGGCCATGCAGCAAAATCCTGAAATCAAGTACGGGGCTAACGTGGTCAGAGGCAAGGTCACCTATAAGGGGGTTGCCGAGGCGTTTGGGCTCGAATTCACCCCCATCGACTCGCTTATAAAATAAAATTGGTTTCAGGTGTCAGGTTTCAGGTGTCAGCAATTGGGCCGAAGGGCCTTTTTGCTTCCTTTGAAGCCGATGCGACCATACCGGTATGTGAGTAATTTGAGATACCATCATGATACAAAGTGCCCTGACACCTGACACCCGAAACCTGAAACCAAAGAAGATTTGAAGTAGAAGGAGATTGTGATGAAAAAGGAGCTTAAAGACTGGTTTGTACCCTGGCTTTTTACATCCAGGGAGTATAATGTCGGCATTTTAGATCAGGCGATGGACAACCCAGACTATGCCCGTCTGATGCTCAATGAGAACCCCATCGAGCCTTCTGAAAAGGTCATCGATGCGGTGGTTGAATCCCTTCGACACGGCAACTGGTATCCAGACAGTTTTTTAAGATTGCGAACAAAAATCGGAGCCATGTACGACCTGGGTCCGGACAATGTGACGCTGTGCAACGGGTCATCGGAGACCATCGATGCGATGATGCGGGTATTTTTGCAGCCGGGAGATGAATTTCTGCTGTCAACCCCTACCTTTGAGCTGTTTCCGCCACGGGCGGAGCTTTGCAATGCGAAGGTGGTTCAGATTCCGGTCAGGGAAGAAGATTTGCAGTATGATGTAGATGGAATGCTCAATGCGATCAACGAGCGCACGAAACTGATATTAATTATCAACCCCAACAACCCCACTGGAGTGTTTATCGACGATGCGGACCTGATTCGTTTTTGCGAGACAGAGGTACCGTTGTGTGTGGATGAAGCCTATCTGGATTACAACCCGGACCGCCCCTCGAAGGCATCACTGATCAAGCAGTATCCCCAGGTGTTTTTATCGGTGACTTTTTCCAAGGCCTACGGGTTTGCGGGCATCCGCTTTGGATTTGTATTGGGTACCGAAGAGATGATTGCGGCCTTCAATCGGATGTTTTTACCCTGGAACGTGAGTCGGATGTCTGCAGCTGCCGCCGAAGCGATCATCGACAATCCGGAGGAGGTCAGGGCCAAGGTGGA